>CAJQKK010000086.1 GCA_905478895.1 uncultured Flavobacteriales bacterium
CACAAGCCCCGCACCACCCACTCCCAAAAAACCGCCTCCATTTGGCACAACAATGGGAACAACAACAATTTGAAAGGCTCTGAAAGGCCTGTCATTGCTTCATAGTTGATAGCCCCCTACGGGCTACAAAACGACAAGACCCACATCCCCCACGGTGTGGGTTTTTTCATGCCCAAACGTACCGCAAACCACCGCCAATGCGGTCGGCTGGTGACATGAATTGTCGCAGTTCGCACATCTCAAAAATGAATATTAATTGGAAAAATAAACACTTTGAGCTAAAAAAAGACTATCTTCATAATTATTATATAAAAATAAGTTAATCATGAACTTGTACAAAATCTGTTTCATCGTTGCTTTTGCAATATCGTTTATTGATGCAAGAGCTCAGGATACCACCTATGGCTGCAATGATCCGGATGCGTGCAATTATGAGGCCCCTGGAGGTTTCACTGTTAATAGTGGATGTATGTATCCGGGTGACGCAGCGAACGAGGCGAATGGGGCTGGCATCTGCATTTATGATGCTGATTGTTTTTGTATTTCCCCGGTGTATGGTTGCGCTGATCAAAATGCATGTAACTACCTCACTTCAGCAACGATTTCGCAGGGTTGTATTTACTCAAGCGGAAGCGGGAATACCAGTTACGGCTGTTGGGTTTGCTCCCAGACGGAAGGAGACTCAAATACCGGATGGGGTGATGGGCAAGGAATCTTGCAGGACAATGATATCAACGACAATGGCATCTGTGATGATATTGAAGTCATTGGTTGCATGGACTACTTGGCCTGTAACTACGACTCTACGGCAACGGCAGAAAGTGCATTTGCTGATGCTGGCTCGCCTTGTCAGTACTTAGAAAACAGCTGTGACTATTGTGGCTTATATACCTCGGCTGGGGCTCCGGACTCGTTGATTTTAGATGGTAATGGAGGATTTCTTGCCACACACCCTGACTACGGTGTGCTAAATGGTGATGGAAATAACAATGGTACTTGTGACGATAACGAAGTTTATGGGTGTATGGATGCGGATGCTTGCAACTATCTTGAAGAAGCAACAGCTGACACTTCATTTGTAAATCCTGTGTGTATTTCAGCAGGACCTTGTGGATGTGACGGACTCACTCCTTTGGAAATACCACAGAATGCCTGCGATTGCTCTGGAGCTGTGCTAGACGCTTTAGGTAATTGTCTCCTTCAGTCAGATCCGGGATATTGTGATCTTGATGATAATGAAAATGGGATTTGTGATGATGACGAAGTTGCCGGATGCACCGACGCATCTGCATGCAACTATAATGCAAATGCTAATGTTGATGATGACTCTTGTGCCACATTAGATATTTGTGGTGAGTGCGGTGGTGGTGGTATTCCGCAAGGCTACTGCAATTGTGAATCAACCTTGGAGGACCAAAATGGCAATGGTTTGTGCGATAACGATGAGATTCAGGGTTGTACCAACCCCGATAAATGTAATTTTAACCCTGACGCTACATTCAGTGTGGAAAGTGAATGTCTAGAGTTTGATGCATGCAACGTCTGCGGCGGGTCTGGTCCTGGAGACCCATCGCATTGTGATTGTGATGGAAACGTTTTGGATGAATTGGGCGTTTGCGGTGGGAAGTGCCTTGCAGATGTTGATGGCGATGGAATATGCGATACTGTAGATCCTTGTCTGGTGGCTGGAGAAGAGCCAGATCTCTGCGGTGTTTGTGGCGGAGGTGTAACCGCGGAAAACGTAGGAGATGAATTTGATTGTGGTTGTTTTGATTTGCCAGATGAAGCCTGTGACTGTGAAACAGATGGGACAGTCGACTACCCGAATCCCGGCAAAGATTGTGACGGCAATTGTCTGAATGGAACAGACGAGAATGGTCAGTGCATCATTTCTTCAAATGAAGTGGTGACCAATCTTCCTGACCCAATAATCGAGTACCAAGATGGGAATAAAGTGATTAAATCCGTTAACGTTTTTGATCAGGAAAGATTTTTCGCTCGGATTGATACACTTCACTCACGAATGTCAAAGAATCTCGATGATGGAAGTTTGCTTGGCAAGAGTGATACCCTGACTATTGAACATCAAATACTGGATAAAGGAAAGCTTTTTGTACTTGAAGATGCTGTTTTCTCTGACATCGTCAGAATGGATACAAATGTTATTATTGGGGGCAATTTGCATGTGATGGGTTCCGCAACAATTGAGGGAACCACATTTGCCAATGGAGGCCTTCAAACTTCGACCCTGGATGTGGCTGGAGATTTGAACGTTGGAGGAGCTGTGCGGGTAGATTCTACTTTGGACGTCACTGACTTTGTTGATTTTCATGATTCCCTTCGAGTAACCGAAGCGATTCAAGTTGGGTTGGAGAACAAATTCATCGCAGATAGTACTGGAAGTGTAAGATTTGAAGATGGTCTTATTCGGGATAGCCTCACAGTCGTGGGTAAGTCAATCTTTCAAGACGATTTGAAATTGGCTGGTTCATTTAACATCAATGCGGGCTCATTTCAGGTTGATGGTTCGGGGAATGCGATTGCCCAAAGTGTTTCAACGGTAGGTGATATCACGGTTGGAGGCAATCATTCAGTTACAGGATCCATCTCTGCATCGGATAACGCAACATTCAGTAGGTCAGCAACAATAGGACAAAACCTAACTGTTGGGGGAACTTTACAATTCAATGGTGACTATTTCCACTCCAAGGCCAAACGATTTTTAGTTGGTTCGCAAGCATCCAGCATTCCTACTGGTGGCACAAACCAAATACCGACTAGTTCGTATTCCATGATTATCGATGGCAAGGGTGCCGGAAATTATAACGGCATTGCCATTCGCGTAGATGAAAATAATGTTCATAGTTACAACAACTTTGTAACCTTCTTGAATGGAAGTGGTACGCAGGTGGGGCGCATACAAGGTCAAAACACAAGTGACAAATATTCAGATCCGGTTTTTGAATCTGCACTTTTTGGAAAAGACGTTGACATTGCAGTGAGCACTGGAAAATTAGCATGGAACACTTATAAGACGGTAACCACTTTCCTAAGTGTTGGCCTCAAGGCTGGTAATGCGGCAGCTAGCGCTATACCTGGCGCAGGACTTCCCGACTCCGATGTTGCGGAGACTATCGGACATTCTGTGGCTGCAGGTATCAAGGCTGCTGAGGGTGCGAACTATCTTGTCGAAGCCGTTGTAGCAGGCATTGGGTTAACAACAGCGATAGTAGGCAGGACCAATTTGATTTCGAGATGGGACGCGCGAATAGGTATCTCTTATCGCTCTGGGGCTGGTGATTATGCGGAATGGCTTCCTAAGTTTGATGTGCGGGATGATTTACTTCCTGGAGAAATAGTTGGTGTCAGTTCAGGACGAGTTTCGAGATTTACGAAAAGTGCAGATCATTTGTTAGTGGTTTCAACTAGTCCTATTGTGCTTGGAAATGAGCCTGGGGTTGATAAAGAGGGGGATTATGAGATGATTGCATTTATGGGACAGGTTCCAGTAAGGGTTATTGGTCGGGTTTCTCAAGGGGATTACATTCTGCCAAGCGGGGATAATGATGGCTACGGGATGGCCTTATCGAAGGAGGAAATCACGCTAGATATGGTCCCTCAAATTGTTGCAATTGCTTGGGAAAGTGGTGACAGCGATTATTTCAATATTGTCAACTGTTCAGTTGGATTGGACAATCAAGGTTTGCAAGCCTTAGTTGAGTTAGTCGATGAGCGATTAGTGAACATTGAGAATTCTATTGATTTGAAGATTGACAATCATTTGAAGGGAGTAAGCGAATCACCTCGAACGGGCTTCAGTCTGAAATCCTTTGGAAAAAAGAAAAGAACAGCTTCGAAGAAAGATGCCTTAGCGAAAGAGAGTAACACAAATCGTCAAGATGAGAGTGCGATTCCACGACACGAAAATGTTCAGGCCTTCGCTGCAGAGGACATAGCAACAGCCGTTAAGTCAGAAATTTCCAAGCTGACTCATCAAGGACTCCAAATTTCACCTGAAGAATGGAAAAAGGGCGCTGATGATTTAGTGAGCGCCTACCAGTTACAAGCAAATAGGATTGAAGATGCCGTAAGTAAAGGGTATGACATTTCTGTTGCCTTAAATGTGAGTGGTGAAGCTCAAAGGGCGGCAATGCGTTACGACGCGATTATTCAAAGGGCGGTCTTTGACTCTCAGGTTAACTTTGATTCAATCAAAGAAATACTTCGCGATTGTTTAAGTGGCCAAGTAGGAGACATTGATCGGGACGATTTGGAGCTTGTGACCAAGTTGCTAAAGCCTGGTTCAGAAGCCGAGCAGAAGTTCATCAATGAATTTATTTCAACTGCAGAGGAAGCATTATTTACCCAGTCTCCGCACACAGAAATTTACACACGTGGAAGAAAAAATTTGGATACTGAGTGAATGAAGTATCTAGGCTATATCGAAATGTCATAAAATGCAGAAGGGGTGGTAAATCCACCCCCTCTGCATTTTTTATGTCATGCTGGCTAAGTTTCTATACTCGACGTAAAATTTATTTAATCTTCGCCAATACTGATTGAGAACTGTCTCGCTCCGGGCACCAAACGGGAGATTGCAGCGATTCAACTCCGTGCTGTTTATTTGTTCCTTTTTGCATGGAGTTTTGGATCGCTGAATATGCTGTTCGGAATTTTCATCCCTAACCTTTTGACGTTTGCATTCGGAGCTTATCTGTTTTACGTGTAGCATAACTTTCCAGGCTTTCAATATGCAACTGATGGAGCATGGACCTACGAGCTCTCCGCACTGGAATCTTCTAGCTTTCTCGAGCTATCGCCTTTGATGCAATGGGTCACGGGCAATATCGGTTATCATCACGTTCATCACCTCAATTCACGGATTCCTTTTTTTTACCGACTTCCCGAGGCGATGGAGCAAATCCCGGCACTCCAGAATCCAATCGTCTCAAACTTATCGGTCAAGGAGATCAGGCGTTGTTTGCAATTGAAAGTTTGGGGTGAAGGTCAAGGCCTCATGATTGGATTGTCCAGTCGTTGATTAGTAACGAAAACCGCCTACATTTGGCACAACAACGGGAACAAAAACATTTTGAACGGCTCTGAAAGGCCTGTCATTGCTCGATAGTTGATAGCCCCCTACGGGCTACTTTCAAGATCCTCACATCTTTAATAGCTGCGGGGATCTTTGCTTTGCAACCCGGATTGGATTTGAGTATCACCCGCAAGCGTGAACGATAACAATGTTGATTGCTTTAC
>CAJQKK010000087.1 GCA_905478895.1 uncultured Flavobacteriales bacterium
GGACCAGGGACCTAAAATCACACGGGGTTAAGGTCGTTCATGTGGTGAGCAGTGTGAAGTTTGGACGGAAGGCACAAGCGGCTGGAGTGGATGCGGTTGTTGCAGAAGGCTTTGAAGCAGGAGGTCACAACGGCCGGGAAGAGACCACAACCATGTGCTTGGTGCCGGCAGTGTCGGATGCTTTGGACGTACCGGTCATTGCCGCCGGAGGAATTGGGGATGCGCGCTCGATCGTGGCCGCATTTGCCTTGGGAGCCGAAGGGGTTCAAATTGGCAGTCGGTTCGTTGCAACTCCCGAATCTTCGGCGCACCAAACGTTCAAGGAACGGGTGATTGCGGCCAAAGAGGGCGATACCGCTTTGCGGTTGAAACCGCTCACTCCTGTCCGTTTGTTGGACAATCCATTTGCACAGCGTGTCGCTGCCGCTGAAGCCAACGGAGCGGATTTGGAAGCGTTGTCCGAATTGCTCGGCCGTGGTCGCGCCAAACGGGGCATGTTCGAAGGGGATTTAGAGGATGGTGAATTGGAGATTGGCCAGGTCAGCGGCCAGATTGATGCGATTGTCCCGGCGGCACAAGTGGTGGAAGAATTGGTGCAAGGGTACCAGGCGTTAACCCACGGCATGAAGGAACAGAGATTCCAATGGTAATTTTGTTTTTTGACGGAGAATGTGGGTTCTGCAATCGGGCCATTCTTCAGTTTTTGAAATGGGAATCCAAAGGCTGTCAAGTGCATTTTGCGCCGTTGCAAGGGATGGCTGCACGTGACCGATTATCTCCGGCACAATTGGAAAAGCCCTATCCTTCTTTGTTGGTTTGGGACGGAGAAAAAGCACATGACAAATTCTCGGGACTTGCAATTTTGAGCAACGAATTGCGCGGTCCATTTCGACGGGTTGCTCGTTTCGTGCTGACTACTGTTCCTGTCCGTTGGGGGAATGCAGCATACGATGCAGTTGCACGCAATCGCCACCGCGCATCACCCTTTTCATGTGCTTCGCATTTGGACGATGCGGTCAAGAAGCGTTTTCTCGCTTAAGCGCGGAGTCACTTTTTGGCTTCGAAGTGCGTGTGGATTGCGTGCGCTACTTTGAGATTGACTGCTTTCGTCAATTCGTCAATCGAGGCTTCACCGATGGCCTTTACAGTTTTGAAATGCGCCAACAATTCGTGGCGTGTTTTGGGGCCAACGCCCTTGATGTCATCCAATTCTGACCGCAACGCTGCTTTGCTGCGACGCTTGCGATGGTGCTCAAGGGAAAACCGGTGGGCCTCATTCCTGAGGTGTTGGATCAACTTGAGCGTGGAAGACCGCTTGTCCAAGTAGAGCGGAAGCTGGTCACCGGGATAGTAGATTTCTTCCAGCCGCTTTGCAATGCCAATGATGGCAATCTTGCCCCGCAAGCCGATGGATTCTAACGCCTCCAAAGCGTGACTCAGTTGTCCTTTTCCGCCATCGATGACGATGAGCTGTGGCAACGGTTCATTTTCTTTTAAAAGACGGCTATATCGCCGATGCACGACCTCTGTCATCGACGCAAAATCATCCGGCCCATCCACGGTGCGGATGTTGAACTTTCGGTAATCGGACTTGGCGGGTTTTCCGTTTTTAAACACGACACATGCAGAGGCGGGATTGGTTCCTTGAATATTCGAGTTGTCGAAGCATTCAATGTGCACGGGCAATTCGCTGAGCCGTAAGTCTTCTTTTGCTGTTTCGAGGAGCCGTTGGGTCGCTGCTTCGGGTTGGGTTTGCTCCAGTTGTTTTTGCCGATCCCGCATGAAAAACCGGGCATTCCGCTCAGACATTTCGATCAACCGCAACTTATCGCCCCGCTGGGGGACATGGCACGAAACCCCTTCGAGCGGCAAATCGATGGCAAATGGGGTGTAAACCTGCGGGGAATCGCTTCCGAATTTGTCGCGCATCTGCACGATTGCGGCTTCGAGGATTTCCTTAGGGTCTTCTCCCAGTTTCCGCCGCACTTCAGAGGTGTGCCCTTTGGTGATCGTTCCCTTTAGAATCCGCAGAAAATTGACATAAGCACACCGCGAATCCTGGACAACAGTGTATACCTCGACGTCTTCAATTCCGGGATGAACAATGGTATTCTTGGCCTGGTATTTTCGGACAGAGGTCAATTTTAATTTGTACTGCTCAGCCTCTTCAAAACGAAATGCCTCGGAGGCTTCTTGCATGTTTTTCTCGAGCTCTCGAACTACTTCTCCGAGGTTGCCACGCAGCAGGTGGCGGATCGCGGCAATGCTTTTTTTGTAATCGTCCTCATCTTGTTTGCTGACGCAGGGACCGAGGCAATTGCCGATGTGGTATTCCAGGCAAACTCGGAATTTGCCTTTTTCAACGTTCTCTTCCGTTAGGGCGAGGGAACACGTTCGGATGGGATACAGCTTGCGACAGAGCTCCAAGACGGTATGCATGGTCTTGACACTGGGGAACGGCCCGAAGTATTCACTCCCATCTTTGATCAGTTTGCGCGTGGAGAATATGCGCGGGAACCGCTCCTTTTTCACCACGATGAAGGGATACGTCTTATCGTCTTTGAGTTGGATGTTGTAGATCGGCCGATGCTCTTTGATCAGGCTATTTTCCAGCAAAAGCGCGTCCGATTCAGAGGGAGCAATGAGCCATTTGATGTCGGTGATTTTCGAAACGAGCAGACGCGTCTTGCCGTTGTGATTTTGTTTCGTGAAATAGCTGGAGACCCTTTTTTTCAAGTTCTTGGCCTTCCCCACGTAAAGCAACCGCTCGGCATCATCAAAATACTGGTAAACGCCAGGTTGCTGCGGCAGACGAGCTAGGATTTGACTGATGTGTTCAGATTTCGCCATGGGTGGTGCAAATTTCGGGCGGAATCTCCAACTAACTTCGCAGCATGGTTTTGATCACAGGTGGAACGGGATTGGTTGGGCGGCATTTGCTGGAGGGATTGTTGTCTTCAGGTGAGTCCGTTCGGGCCTTGCATCGCCCAGCATCCGATCGCGTCGCGGTTCAAAATTTTCTAGAAAAAAGAGGCGTCAACCTGGCCGGACTGGAGTGGTTTGAGGCTGAATTGTGGGACGATGAACGATTGGAAGAGGCATTGAGTGAGTGTTCACGCGTTTACCACTGTGCCGCAGTGGTGTCATTTCACCACCGGGATGCGGCGTGGATGATGAAGGTCAACCGGGATGCGACAGCAACCTTGGTGAATACCATGCTTGACATCGGAATCAAAGAATTGGTTCACATCAGTTCTGTTTCGGCCTTGGGGCGGAAGGAAGGAGAACCTGTGCATGAAGGTGTGCCGTTTGAAGAAGGATCGGATGTGACGCACTATGCACGCAGCAAATACTTGGCGGAATTGGAAGTATGGCGGGGAAGAGAAGAAGGATTGAACGTGCTGGTGGTCAACCCGGTCATTGTCCTTGGCCCCGGCGATTTTGATCGAAGTTCGTCCACAATGTTCGCGTTGGCCCACAAAGGGTTTCAATGGTACCCCTCCGGCAGCAATGGATTTGTTTCGGCTGCTGATGTTGCCCGGGCATGCCTCTTATTGGCTAAGTACGACTGTTGGAATGACCGTTATATGCTTTGCGCGGAAAACCTCGCTTACCGGGAAGTGTTGACACAGATGGCCCGTGCGCTCGCAACGCGTCCACCGACGCATCGGTTGCGCAACTGGATGATGGGCCTGGCTTGGCGTCTTGGTCGGGTACTCGAACTGGTGTCCGGTCAAAAATCGCCCATTACCCGTGAATCCGTGCAAAACACCAACAAGGTGCATGCGTATGCTTCCGATTTTTTAGAACGCACCTTGGAGGCCAAGGGTGTGCATTGGCAGTATCAGTCGATCGACTCCGCGATTGACGAAACGGCACCTTATGTCTTGGATGCGCTGGGCCAACCCAAATAGATTTTCAGATCAATCCTTGCGGTTCGCTTCCCGCTCCATATCGGCCAATCGCTCTCCAACTTCTTCCAGTAACCCATCCATTTCTTCGGGGTGCTGGTACCACCATTGGTAAGTGGTTTTGAAGCGTTCTTCATCGATGTCGAATCGGTCAAACAGTTCGGCGTAATGTTGCAGAACGATTGCCCCTTCATCGTCATTTCGCATCAGCCGTTGTTTTTTGACTCCCTCGATCAAATGCACTTCTGTTAACACTTGGACAAAGGTGTCGCGTGGCACAAGACCCACTGTTTTGGAGTCTTCTGGGGAGGGATTAGAGCAGCCGTTTAAGCCCCAGAGTGCCAGGACCACAATCAGCATGGAAGGACAACGGAAGGCGATCATCGATCAAACGTAAGCCGCTGTCCGGCGTGGTTACCGTGGCTGGTCAGTACATCTGTCCCATTGTAGACGTGAACACCGTTGACCCAAGTGCCCCGCACCTGAGACTGGAATGTTGTGCCTTCAAACGGAGACCAGCCGCATTTGTATCGGATGTTGCTTCGAGAAACGGTCCACGGGTCATTGGGATCGACCAAGACGAGGTCCGCTTGATAGCCTGGGCGAATGTAGCCGCGACCTTCGATTTGAAACATGTCCGCTACGCGG
>CAJQKK010000088.1 GCA_905478895.1 uncultured Flavobacteriales bacterium
TGCGGCCATTGACCGTCGCGATGATTGCCATTGCCTGTGGAGCTTTCTGGTTTTCCAATGCCGCATGGCCAGTCGCCAATTTGAAATTCCGGGCGTTGCTGTTCTCAGTGACCAAGCAAAAACCTGCTCTCAACTTGACCGAAGGGGCATTTTACAATGGGATTGAGGGGTTTGCCATTCGGGTTGATGAAAAAACCGAAGACGGCACCTTGAAAGACATCCTGATCCACGATCATCGGGAAGGCGAAACAGGCGTTTCTCGGGTAATCCGTGCTACTTCAGGAAGAATGGAGCAAAAAGCGGACCGCCTGCTTCTTACGCTTCATGATGGAGCGAGCTACGAAGAAGACTTGGAACAATCCAAAAGGCGAAAAGAACGATTGCACCCTCACATTGCGTCAAAGTTTGAACGGCAAATCTTCGAAATCGACATGACTTCTCTGGACTTCAGCAAGGTGGATGAAGGGCTGTTTAAGCGTGCACATGAAATGATGACCGTGCAACAGCTGCAAGCTGCCATGGATTCTCTCGAGAGGTTGAACCAGGACAAACAACGGAACATCGAACACTTTGGAGCGCGACAGACCACTTTACTGCGGGATACAGTTGAATTGAAAGCGTTGGGGGTCACGAAAGCGAGCACAAGCATTTTGGAAGTGCTGAGTCCCACAGAACAGCGAATGGCTTTTGACGGTGCTCGAAGCCTCGCGCGAAATGCGCGGCAAGGCATCGCCAATGCCCTGGAAGAAATTCAGTCTAAAAAAACCGCGCAAAATCGGCATGCGATTGAGTGGCACAGGAAATTTTTCCTCTCGCTCAGTTGCATTCTTTTGTTTTTCATTGGAGCCCCTCTTGGGGCCATAATAAGAAAGGGAGGTCTTGGCATGCCAACTGTATTGGCGATCATGATCTTTCTCGGTTATTACATCCTCTCAATCGTCGGTGAGCAAATGATTCGAGCAGGGAGCCTTGAACCATGGCTTGGAATGTGGATGAGCACATTTGTGCTATTTCCATTGGCATTCTTTCTTACGTGGAAAGCATCGAGGGATTCGGGTAAAATTTCGTTTGCCCGGCGAAAGCCCCGAACAACGCAAACCATTAGCTCTTAAATTTGGGCACTAAAATTCATGCGTCCATGCGAATACTTCAACTCTGCCATAAACCACCTCGACCGAGTAAAGATGGTGGATGCAGGGCAATGGACGCGTTGACTCGTGGGTTATTGATGTCCGATAAGCATGAGGTTAAAATCCTGACCGTCGCCACCGAAAAGCATCCTTTTCAACCCGATGAACTCGATTCGGAATACCTCCAAGCCACGCAAATCGAAGCCATTCCAGTGGATACGACTCTGAGAAAACTGGATGCGCTCTCCGATTTGGTTACCGGTGACAGCTACAATATTACCCGGTTTTATTCGCTTGATTTTGATCGAATTCTGACGGAAGTTCTCCGGAAAACAGCCTTTGACTTGGTCATTTTCGAAAGCTTATTCACCGCCCCTTACCTCAAGACAGTGCGCAAATATTGCGATGGGATAGCGATGCTTCGTGCGCACAACATTGAGCACCGCATTTGGCAGCACCTCGCACAAGAGACCAAACCGATGACCAAGCGACTCTACCTGCAATCGCTTGCTGATCGACTCGAAGAGTACGAGATCAATGTGATGCATGATTTTGATTCCATCGCAGCCATTTCTGAGGATGACAAAAGGCACTTTGAAGCGATGGGATGTTCGGTGCCTATTCACGTTATGCCCTTTGGACTTGACGTCGCAGAGTTGCCAACCGCTTCACAAGGACCTGTTCATCACGTTTTTCACTTAGGAGCAATGGACTGGCGACCGAATATTCAAGGCATTCGATGGTTCATTAGTCGCATTTGGCCGATGGTCTTGCAGCAGGTTCCCAACGTGAAGCTTTGTTTGGCTGGGCGAAATTTCCCGGAAGATCCGCCATGGAGCCACACCCCCAATTTGGAGGTCTTGGGCGAAGTTAAAAATGCGTGGGACATGATGACCAGCGGAGGCATCATGATTGTTCCGCTCCTCAGCGGCAGCGGCATGCGCGTGAAAGCCATAGAAGCCATGGCAGGTGGCCGCCCCATCGTATCAACGACTATTGGGATGGAGGGCATTCCAGGAAAGGACCGAGAACACTTCCATCTCGCCGATACACCCCAAGAATTTGCATCGCGGATTGTCGAATTGCTCAACAGTCCCGAAGAGGCAGAGGCGATCGGAAAGCGCAGTCGCGCTTTTGTTATGGAGCAATTCGAAAACCAGTCCATCGTGAATAGAATGCTCGAGCAAATTGCACATTTGGAGACGCTTTGAAAATCCTATTCATCACTTCACGACTTCCTTGGCCACTGGATAAAGGAGACCGCGTTCGCGCCTACCACCAAATGCGAATGCTGAATCAAGACCATGAGGTCTATTTATTCACCCTTACAGAAGAACAACCTTCGAAGGAAGCCCGATTGGCCTTGAGCCAAGTAACCACTGGACTGAAATGGTTCAAAGTGAATCGATTCAAACGATGGGCACGACTGGCTTTCGCTGCACTTAGTTCACGTCCTTTTCAAATCCACTGGTTTTACCAGCGCAAAGCAGATCATGAGCTTCATCAATGGATGGACCAACTGAGCCCCGATGTTATTCACTGCCAACTTGTGCGAATGGCCGAGTATGTGCGAAACGACCATCAAATTCCCAGGGTGTTGGATTACATGGACGCACTCAGTGCCGGAATGAGTCGGAACGCAGCGCTTCGTCCAATGGGTTCACGATGGATTTTTCAATTGGAGGCCCACCGACTTGCCCGGTATGAATCAATGGTATTCGATTACTTTGATGGACAAACCATCATTAGCAAAGCCGATCGCAAACTCATTGCTCATCCGGGAAGAAACGCAATAGACGTCATCCCCAATGGTGTCGACTCCGACTATTTCAACAACAGCAATGCCATCGAGAAAAAAACCAATCAAAAAGCGGTAATTCTGTTTACCGGAAACATGAGCTACCCTCCAAATGTCGATGCAGCCAAGCTGCTTGTGAATGACATTTTACCCAAAATCCAGACGCCGCATATTCAGGTCGTGATTGCAGGAACTAAACCCACGGTGGAAGTACAAAGATTGGCCCGTGATCAAGTCACTGTTACCGGGTGGATCGATGACTTGAGAACCGAATATGCCTCTTCTGACATATTCGTGGCACCACTCAGAATAGGAACAGGCCAGCAAAATAAAATTCTGGAAGCAATGTCGATGGAACTCCCTTGCATCACCACGCCCCATGTATTGAGTGGGTTTCCTGAGCATGACACCTCAGCGCCACCGCTATTGTTGGCCGAAAGCCCTGCAGCCACTGCTCATGCCATTGATGAGCTTTTGACAAACAAGCAAAAATGCGCGGACCTGGGAAAGGAATCACGGCTGTGGATCGAAAAAAACAGCTCTTGGGAAGCACAAGCTCGGCTACTTGAGCAGTCCTTCGTAAATTCGACCTTATACAAACCTGAAGAAGCCACATGGAAAATCAAGAGATGAGTTTCGTCGCTGGAATCCCTACCCTAGACATACAGGACTTCACAAAAGGCAATCAAGAACTGCGAAATAAATTCGTAAAAAATCTCGGCGACGCATACGAAAGCATCGGATTTGTCGCCATTCATGGCCATGGAATTCCAGACACCTTGATTGAAGATTTGTACACACAATCGCAAGACTTTTTCGGCTTGAGCCCGGAACAAAAAAAGGCATACGCACGACCAGAAACCAATAACCAACGCGGCTTTGTTCGAATGGGCGTTGAACATGCGAAAGACAGTGAAGCCGCCGACTTGAAAGAATTTTGGCAGGTTGGGCAACCGAATCCACCTTCGGATGCAGACCTGGTGCATTTCCCCCCAAATTCAAATGTGTCAGAAACACCCCAATTCAAAGCAACAGCTGAACAAGCGTTTGAAGCTTTGGAGAATCTCGGGCAAATCATGCTCCAGGCGATTGCGATTCATTTGAATGTAGAAGAATCCTACTTTGAAAACTGGGTGGCAGGAGGAAATTCCATTTTGCGAGCCATTCACTATCCCCCCATCACTGGGGAACCCAATTCTGCCGTCCGTGCTGGCCAGCATGAAGACATCAATCTCATCACCTTGCTTGTTGGCGCGTCTGCATCGGGGCTCGAAGTATTGCGCCACGACAACACCTGGGTCCCCGTCACAGCATTGCCAGAGCATATTGTCATCAATGTTGGAGACATGCTGCAGCGGCTGACGAATCACCAATTAAAATCGACGACGCATCGGGTCGTTAATCCGCCGCGCAGCGAATGGGGCAAGCCGCGCTTCTCCATGCCCTTTTTCTGTCATCCAAGACCGGAGATGCGCTTGGACGCAATGCCTCATTTGATCCCCGATGGTGAGAAGGCTGCCGAGGAACCTATCAGCGCTGGTGAATACCTGGTTCAGCGGCTGAAAGAGATTGGTTTGGCTTCGAAGTAATGACAATCACTTTCATGCCATTTTAACAGGACTTGTGGTGTCCTTTAAAATTTATTTGCAACTCCTTCGCATCCAGAAATGAAGCTTTGATGTTCATTTGAGTCAAGAACCCATGAACATGAATGTTTTCAAGATTTTCGCTATTGGCCTCGTGGCTGGCTTTTCCGGAGCTGCCATTTTTTTTCTGATTGGTCCCCAAGCACCTCTTCAAACGTCCCCACCCATTCAATTGCCACTGGTCGCTGCAAATGCGGTCGCTCAAGCGCCGCAAGCATCGGTCGCAACACACAAAAGACCGGCTCCAGAATATTCTGTTCCGCCTTCCTTTGCCCAAGCCGCTCAAGCATCTGTAGGGTCCGTTGTTCATATCCGAACAGCCATGAAAACACGCATGCCAATGAATCCATGGCACGAAATGTTAGGATACCGTGCGCCGGAAGAAGTGCACCAAGGATCTGGGTCCGGTGTCATTATCGGAGACGATGGTTTTATCGTCACCAACAACCATGTGATTGATGGCGCAGAAGAAATAACCGTTTCGATGAATGACAACCGCACGTATAAAGCAGAAATCATCGGAACCGACCCCTCTACCGATCTGGCCATGTTGAAGATATCAGCGGAATTCCCTCTTCCCTTTGTTGCATTCGGAAATTCCGATCAAGTGGAGATCGGCGATTGGGTGCTTGCGGTTGGAAACCCGTTTGATTTGACTTCTACAGTAACCGCCGGAATTGTATCCGCAAAAGCACGCAACATCAATTTGCTACGTGCCCGTCCCGATCGAGGTGTCTTTCCCATCGAATCTTTCATTCAAACCGATGCCGCTGTAAACCCGGGAAACAGCGGTGGAGCGCTCATCAACACCCGAGGCGAGCTCATTGGGATAAATACCGCTATCGCCTCAAGAACAGGCAGTTACGCGGGGTACTCATTTGCTGTACCATCGACCATAGTGGAAAAGGTAGCACAGGACTTGATGCTATATGGAGAAGTGCAACGGGCTTATCTTGGTATTCAGATTGAACCCGTCAACGAAACGATTGCCGAGCAATTGGACATGACAGAAGTGAAAGGTTGCGCCATTACAGACTTGGTGCCCGGAAGTGGTGCTGCCGAATCAGGATTGGAAATCGGAGATGTTGTATTGGCCATCAACGGTCAAGAAATCTCAGATTTCCCCGAATTGCAAGAAAGCGTTTCTCGCTTCCATCCCGGCGATGAGGTCATGGTTCGGGTGTGGCGCAATGGAGAGGAACGTGAGGTTTCGGTTCAACTTAAGGATCGAAATGGCCGGCACGCGTAAAAAAGCAAAGCTCCGTGAATTCATTCGACCTAATGCATTCATAAAAAGAGATATAAAAGCAAATAGAATAATTCTTAGCCGAAGTGAACCAATCGGTAGTAGAGGTGTTGCTTCGTTGTGAACAGCACCCTTGTACCGCTCTTTCCTTTGAACTTGTTGCCCCTTCCGGGGGAAACCGTTGCTCTTCACGTTTTCGAAGAGCGTTATCAAGCGCTTTTCAATCGATTGGAAGCCATGGATTTGGATGAGTTTGGCATTCCATTTGTCGACGGAGATTGCCTCACGCGCTTGGGCGGTCTGATGCGGCTTATTTTTGCCTCAGAGCCTGACGAAAATGGATTTCGAGATGCTGCAGTGCAGTGCATTGGATTATTTAAGCTTGCCTCTCCCGTGCACATTCCTGAACCTGGCGAAAATCCGCCATACCCCAGCGGAGAAATTGCCAGATGGTCGGATTGGAAGAACTACGATCTCACTGAAAATGCCGCATTCGACTTTTCAAAAACGGAACAATTGCAGAAAACATCCGAAAACGAGAAATCCGTTTGCATGCCGGGCAATGGGCTTATTCAATCGTTAATCAGGCATCAAATCACTCCGAAAAAACGATACGACATCTTGAATGCACCGGACCTGAAACGCCGAAACGAACACATCGATAATGCCGCGCGATTCTCTTTCTTGATCGCAGAACAAGAAGCACAACGAAATAAAGGCTACTTTCCCAATTGACTGCCTATTTTTGTGGCATGATGAAAAAGCATTTCCCACAAACCTTGCTGTTCGCTCTTTTGCTAGCACTTGCGCTCAATGGCTGCGGAAACAGCCCCGCGGATTCACAAAGCAGCGATTCGAAATCAGAAAGCGTTACTTCATCCTTTGACCTGAAAAACGCGTCATTGGCTGTATCTATTGCCGATGATCGGTTGCATGCCTTCATCGCCCGGGATACGCTCGAAAATATCACCCAGAACCTTTTCGATTATTTCGAAAGCACCAATGATGCCGATTGGAGCCAATTGATGCATCACTTTCCCCTGCACAAAAATTCGGATACGGCATTCATCAATAGCAGCATTCGAGCCCTTGATTATTGGACAGAACGTGGTGTGCAAAACCGAACGGAAATGGCAGAAGTTGTTTATGCCAGCCCGGCATTCTTGGACGGAGACCAAGAGGTGGTCCTCCTCAATATGAACTTGCGTCATTACGTCGAATTCCTGCCATACTACGAAGGCCCCAACCCATCGGGCATGAAAGGCATGGTAGAGTCCAACTATGGCAAAGGAAATGCCCAATATTTCGAGAAAGAAATCGCAGAAGGCGACTCTCTCCCATTCCGATACTGGGAAATCACTGGTTTCAACCGAATCTGGGCCCTGTCCCACGTCGATTCAAGCCACTGGTGCTTCTTGCCCCCAAATTTCAATGAATCGGGCTCCGCCTACATGATGAGCAGCGATGCAATGGTTGGAGGGTTGCGACACAGGAGGGAGAATGACCCTACCGCTCAGAAATAATCACGATCACGATGGAGTCAATCAAATGGCACATCCGCGATGAATGGTCGCCTCTAAAGGCTGTCATGGTCGGCATTGGCGAAGGCATGGGCTTGGCTCCAACCTTGGCAGAAACATATGACCCACAGTCCCGACTGCACGTTGCTCAAGGAACGTATCCAACGGAGGATGCTGTCGCCTATGAACTGAATTGCCTCGCCAAACAGTTAACGCGTCGAGGCATACAAGTGTTACGGCCTGAGTCCATCGGCATCAACCAAGTCTTTACGCGTGATATCGGTTTAGTGATTGACAGGGAGTTCATCATGACCCACCTTGTTGAGGATCGAGTGAACGAACAAAAGGGCTTAGAATCCATGCTCAATCGGAATCCAGGGGTCCTCACTCATCCGCCTGCTTCCGTTCGAATGGAAGGCGGGGACATCATGCCCATGGGCGATGAAATTTGGGTAGGCTATGCAGGGGAAGAACGATTTTCACAGTATACCACGGCGCGCACAAATGTTGCTGCCATTGAATGGCTCCGCTCCCAATTCCCTCAGAAACGAATTCTGGGCTTTGAATTGGAAAAGTCGGACACCGAACCCTTGAAAAACGCGCTTCACCTGGATTGCTGCTGTGCACCTCTGGGCCTGGGTCATCTGATGATTCACCGACCGGGGTTTGCACGTGATGAAGAACTCAATCATATGCTGCGTCGCTATTCTGACGCACACATCATGGATGTTTCAGCGGAAGAAATGCAGGACATGCAGTGCAATGTTTTGAGTCTTGAGCCGGGAACGGTGGTTTCAAATCGCACCGCTGAAAGGACGAATGAGCAAATGCGGGCATGGGGATATGACGTGATTGAAGTAGACCTAAATGAGACCTCTAAAATGGGTGGACTGCTCCGATGCTCCACCCTCCCATTGCGAAGAAACTAATCCAGTATGAATCAGAGCACTTCAAACGTTTTCATGATTCGGCCGCATTCTTTTCGAAAGAACGAAGAGACTGCAACGAATAATTTGTACCAGAAAACCCTTGAGGGAGTTTCTGCGTCAGCGGTCATTGAACAGGCGCAGGCAGAGTTTGATCGACTGGCGACAGCATTGGGGAATGCAGGCGTGAATGTTTTTGTCTTTGAAGAACAATTGCCGCATGAAACGCCAGATGCCTTGTTTCCCAACAACTGGATTTCAACCCATGAAACAGGCACCGTTTGCTTGTATCCCATGTTCGCTCCCAATCGCCGCGAAGAGCGAAGAGAGGATGTGATTGTACAACTTGAGCACGACGCGGGATTCAGCATTGAAAACATTGTTGACTTCACCGAATTTGAATTGCACAATCGGTTCCTTGAAGGAACCGGTAGCATGGTGCTGGACCGGATCAACCGCAAGGCCTATGCCGCGATCAGTTCGCGAACAGACGAGACCGCACTGCTTCATTTTTGCCAAGAATTGGATTATGAACCTGTCGCCTTCTCTGCGATGCAATCCGCTGAAGACAGGCGCCACCCCATTTACCACACCAACGTCATGATGAGCATTGGCTCCGGCTTCTGTGCCATTTGTCTCGAAAGCATTGACGATGATGAAGAACGCCAAGCCGTGAGCGATGAGTTGACATCCGACGGACGCGAAATCATCGCATTGAGCGAATCACAAATCGAACGATTTGCGGGCAACATGTTGGAGCTACAAGGGTCCAACGGCCCGGTCATCGCCATGAGTTCAAGTGCTTTTCATGCATTGGACGCAGAACAGATTGAACGTTTGAAAAAACACGGTCAAATCATCCATTCCGACCTCGAGACCATCGAGACTTGCGGCGGTGGAAGCGCTCGTTGCATGATTGCTGAAATTCACCTCCCACGAGCATAACGCTTCGCTAACCTCTCTGACATTGTCATGCCAACCTTAGATCAAAACATCCAAGCTGCGGTGGTCCTCGCCTGCAAAAAGTGCTTCCAAGCGACTATAGAAGCGAACACCGTCCAAGTGCAGCAAACCCGAAAGGAATTTGAAGGTGACCGGACGGTCGTGGTTTTTCCGCTGACGCGAGCTTCGCAAAAGTCACCCGCAGCCACCGCTGAAGATTTAGGCAAGTACCTCGTAGAATCACATGACCTGATCAGCGCTTACCAAGTCGTAAAAGGATTTTTGAACTTGACCATCGTTCCCACGCATTGGACAAGTGAATTGATCAAAGCCGTGCAAACTGAGAAGTATGGATTCGGCCAACCTTCATCACTACCTATGGTAATGGTGGAGTACTCCTCTCCCAATACGAATAAGCCGCTGCACTTAGGACACCTGCGAAACAACTTTCTTGGGTACAGTGTCTCCCGCATTTTAGAAGCTGCTGGGCACCATGTGATCAAAGTCCAAATCATCAATGATCGCGGCATTCACATTTGCAAGTCCATGGTCGCTTGGACCAAGTATGGTCATGGAGAAACGCCCGATAGCACGGGATTGAAAGGTGACAAGCTGGTCGGAAAATACTATGTCCGTTTTGATCAAGAGTACAAAAAAGAAGTCAAGGCCCTCATGGACCGAGGCATGAAGGAAGATGAGGCGAAAAATGCGGCTGAATTGATGCAGGCAGCACGGGATTACTTGGCCCGCTGGGAAGCCAACGATCCCGATGTAGTAGCATTATGGAAGAAGATGAACGGATGGGTTTATGATGGCTTTGCCGTAACGTATGCGGAAATGGGAGTGGATTTTGACCAGTTGTATTATGAGTCTGAAACATACTTATTGGGGAAAGGTTTGGTGATGCGTGGCTTGGAAACCGGGGCATTTTACAAGCGGGACGATGGAAGCGTCTGGGCTGATCTTACGGCAGAAGGGCTTGATGAAAAACTCGTGCTTCGAAAAGACGGCACTTCCGTTTATATGACCCAAGACATTGGCACAGCCATCCAACGGTATGAGGACTTTCCGGGTCTCGATCGTCAAATCTACACGGTTGGTAACGAGCAAGAATACCACTTCAAAGTCCTCTTCAAATTATTGAAACTGCTCGGCGTCGAAGGAGCCGATCGGAATCGACACTTGAGCTATGGCATGGTAGAGTTGCCAGAAGGGAAAATGAAATCCCGGGAAGGAACCGTGGTTGATGCCGATGAATTGCTAGCCGAAATGGCTGAAACAGCCAAGGAAATGGCGACCGAGTTGGGCAAGGTGGAAGACCTCAGCGAAGCTGAAAAAGCAGTACTATTCAAGAGGGTCGGATACGGTGCGATCAAATACTTTTTGCTCAAAGTATCGCCACAGAAATCCATGATGTTCGATCCCAAGGCGTCCATTGACTTCATCGGCAATACCGGGCCATTCATTCAGTTCAACTTTGTCCGAGCGAAAAGTGTATTGCGGAAAAGCGAAGAATTGTACGGTGCTTTGACCGCATCAACCCTGGATGCGAGTGTATGGGATCAACCAGAGTTGCGCATCATTCAGCTCGGCTTGCATTGGCCCAACGTGCTCAAGCAATCCGCTTCCGAATGCGACCCCAGCCTCATTGCGAATCACTGCTATGAATTTACAAAGGCATATAGCCGGTGGTACCAAGATCATCCGATACTCCAAATCGAAGATGAATCATTGCGCGTCGCGCGAACAACAATCTGCTACTTCTTTACCCAACAAATCGAGGACGCCATGGGATTACTCGGCATACAAATGCCGGAGCGCATGTAGCGCTCAAGCAATTCTTCGCTCCAACGATTGACCGCTGGTCTCAAAACATACGAACGCAGCATTCATTCCCGATATGTCGCACGAAAAAGAATGCTCCCCCTTTTCGAGCGGACCCGTATGCAATGTTTTGAGGGAAGCTCGCGACTCATCCACCAACGTCAAGTGGCAATCGGCTGTCCAGCCATTGGGAACGGTAAAACGAACAATCACTGTCGCTCGATTGACAGCAACCGACAAACCATCGACCAAGTGAGATTCCGCAGCAATGACGCCCTTGCGCATCGCAGATGACATTCGCTTCAAAATAACCCAGCCCGCCAGCACTGCAAGCATGAGCAGCAAAGCCATTGCAGCATTTTCTAAAAAAGTTTCGAAAGATTCAGCCGTCATGGTCACAAAGAGATTATTCCCTCAATCCTTGCGGCGGACTCATAGCGGATGAAAACATCCTCAGCAGACCCTACCGTCTCGATGATGGTATACGCGGTGTAATTGCCTTTGCGCGATGGTCGTTCACTGAATTGAGCCGCGGAAGTGAAAATCGCTTTTAATGCCGCAATGGACGCTTCGTTCGCCGGCAAAATAAATTTAAACGAAAAAGGACACGGCCAATTGTGGGTGTCATCCAGTTGTTTCTCGAGGCGTTTCCGCTTTTGTTCTTCCGTTTCCATCGTTGCTATTGAGTCGCGAAATTAAGGCATTCCATCGGCCCTGCCCGCACTGCGCTTTGCTTTAACAGATTTCCAGAACACCGTGCTTTGGTTGGCCACAAAAAAAGAAGGGACTGCATCGAAATGCAGCCCCCTCCCTAGGAATCGGTCTTGCCAGACTCGAATTCTATAAAACCATTTGATTTTTTATTCTGGGCAATCAACGCCGTAGAGTTGGAAGAACTCCAACAAGTCACTCACGTTAACCGTTCCGTCATCGTTGATGTCACCTGGGCATGGATCTGGATAATCACATCCGCCTGGGTAGTTCGCATCAGGATTGTAATCATATCCTGCTGGATCCATGCAACCAACCGTCAAACAAGAACCATCATCAACCGAAGCAATCGGATTGTAGTTCGCAGACGCCATATCCGTACAGCCCTCGTATACACAAGAACCATCATCAATGATTGCTGCTTCGTCATAGTTAATTGCATCCGCGTATGTACAACCTGTTGAGTAAATCGCAGTTACGAATTGCTCGATGGTGGTTGTATTTCCGCACGCATCCGTGAAGACCATGGTTCGATTCAGCTGGTAGCTGTAGATGCCAGAGCCAGAGAAGATATCCGTGGTGGTATACGTGTAATCGCTGCACGCATCGTAGATCTCAGTAATACCAACGAAGTCATCGATGGTCTCACTCGCTGAATCATAAAGCGTGATGTTCTCTTCGTAAATCACAACCGGTGCGGTTGTGTCCTCCAAAGTGATCACCTGTACATCAGTCGTAACGTTTCCACAGCCATCGCTTACGGTCCACGTTCGCGTTACAACATTGTCAGCAAGGCATGAACCTTCTGAAGTTGACAGCTCATCTGTGTATGTAACCATGATGTCAGCACTGCAAACATCTGCAGCATCCATGACATCGCCCGTGGTAGTGGGGTCCATCAAGTCCGTGTCGCACTCTACCGTCACATCCATTGGGGTTGTAAATGTTGGAGCGATCAAATCATTGAATGTCACCTCTTGTGATGCACTTACCGAATTACCACATGCATCCGTTGCTGTGTAGGTTCGGATGAAGTTCATTGCGCCAGAGCATCCCATTGCGGTCTCAACGTCTTCATAGGTGACTTCAACTGCTGAGCAGTTATCCGTTGCACCTGGCATAGCAGGAAGGTCATCTCCGCATTGCAATTCAACCGCTGCAGCAACCTCATCCATGACCGGAGCCACATCATCAGTAACCGTGATTGTCTGAATGGCTGAAGAGCTATTTCCACATCCATCCGTGAATGTGTACTCGCGTTCAACTACGAAGCAGCCGCTTTGTCCTTCCTCAACTGTAGAAGCCACCTCTGTCCATGAGACAGAAACTTCGCTCATGCAATTGTCAGAAGTCTCGTAAGATCCATACGCTGCAGTTGCATCGTATACCTCACATGACACTTCACTATCCATTACTGTTCCAGATGGAGCTTCAGTGTCCACACGCGTGATGGTCTGAACCGCAGTGGATGAATTTCCACATCCATCGGTTGCCGTGAACGTGCGTATAATCACTGCCATTCCTGTGCAATTCGCGTCGCCGTCTTCATCGGTCATTGTGACCGTAGCGCCAGAGCAAACATCTTCGGCAGTCGCCATGTCCATTGGAAGGTCATCGCCACATTCGATGTCAACGTCTGCTGGAACAGATGTGAAGTATGGAGCAACAGCATCTACCAATGTGATGATTTGATCCGCAGAACTCACGTTGCCACAGTCGTCGGTGGCCGTCCATGTTCGAACAATCACGTCTCCACCAAAGCAGTTGTCTTCGCCAGCCGTGTCTGTATAGCCTACAGTAACTGCAGAACTGCAAGCATCAGCCGCATCTTCTACATTGCCCGTAATGCCCAAATCGCTGGTGTCATCTGTACAAGCTACATCTATGTCAGCAGGTGCTGTGAACGTTGGAGCCGTTGTGTCAATGACCATGATGTTCTGAACTACTGTCGTCGTGTTCATTGCATTATCTGCAAATGTCCACGTTCGAGCAATGGTGTACGCACCATCGCAATCACCCGATGAAATGGCATCCACATACGTGGCGTCCAATACAGGGTCGCATTCGTCAACAACCAAAGGCTCGCGGATATCTGAATCAACGCTTGAACACTCTGTTGTGTAGTCTTCAGCAGAAACCATAACCGGTGGCTGCTGATCATACAAGCACTCGTTGCATCCTTCTCCATCGACTGGATACTCGCAACTTCCGTCGTCTTCGTAATTCTCTTCGCTGTAGTTGCAGGCTGTCTCATCAGCACATCCACAGTTGTCACTACCAAAGGATAGGGAAACGTACATGGTGTTACCTGCAGATAGTCCTTCAGGGAAAATCTGAACAAACAACTGACCGTGAATGGTTCCTGTTGTTGTGATTTGTGCAACCAATACGCGGTTGTCATCACCTGCCAAGCCATACTGCGCATCCATGTTGTCCGCGTTGATGTACCAACCGCTTCCAATCACGTCATCGATAACAATGTTTTCGCCGCTTTCGAATTCATTCACCCATGTTGGGTATCCACCAGTATCAACGGGTGGGAGGTCAATGACTGTCGATGGTGTATTGTCGCCTATGGTAACATACGAGTCAGCCGTCAACATCGGATAGAAACCAAACAGCTCAGGAGCTGAAGGCAAGAATGAACCTTGAATATTTTGGTAGATCTCGCTGGATGCAGCCAAAACAATTGGGTTTTGGTTGTTGCCCAAGATGGCATTCAATACGTCCGTCGAATTCGCAGTAGTAACGAATACTTGGTAGGTTGTGAGCCCTTCGATGCTGGAAGCCATAGACTCAACGTCAACGCCATAACCGTCCTGACTCGTGCTCACATTCAAGCAGCTGCAGAAGTCACAGAAATCGAGCGATGGATACTCAACGTCCTCATAATTGCATGCTGACTCATCACCACATCCTTGGAGGATATCGCAAATCAAATCACCATTG
>CAJQKK010000089.1 GCA_905478895.1 uncultured Flavobacteriales bacterium
AATCCCAAGTGGATGTGATTCCACTTGCGGTTATATCAAATATGGCATCGGAAGCTGAGCGATTCCCGCCTTTGATTTTTGAAATTTCAGCATAATGCACATCGCCAGAAATGAACACAGTGGGCATCGGTTTGGTCCGCTTTTGATTGGCCTCTTCGATTAATTCGAGCATTCTTTGTTGCTCGCTGGGAAAATTCGCCCATGATTCATAACCGTTCCATTCCGCACCAAATTGCGTTGAGGAGGCAATGATTCGGTAATCGGCCTGAACATGCAGCTGCTTTTTCAACCACCTCCATTGGGCAGTCCCGAGGAGGGTCGAGTCTTCATTTCTGTGAGGCTCATAATCGGCCATGTAACTGAATCCGTTGCTGCCTTTGAGGATGATGCTTTGAGACCGCAATAAGTCATCTCGAAAGGTGCGCGTATCGAGCAAGATGACATGAACATCTTGTTTCCCACCATCAAAGAGATAACTCATGTAAATGCCGTCACGGTCTTTTCGTGGCGCATCCCTTGGATCTTTCCAAAAATCCATGAAAACATCCTTTGATTCCTCCTTCAGCGGATAATGCCTTCCCGCATCATTCCATCCATAGTCGTGATCATCCCACGTGGCGAGCAGCCGTGTGGCGGAATCAAGGCGCTGAAAATGGGGGTTTTGACCGAGGGTTTCATATTCAGCCTCCAGGGTCGAAATGTCCTCTGTATCTCCGTACACATTGTCCCCGAGCCACACAAAAAGGTCTGGTTTTTGACCAATTGCGACATCGAGAATCGGCATGGGCTGTTCGGCATGCGCGCAACTCCCAAATGCAACAGTGCGCACTTCTTTTCGCACGATGAGGTCCGCGGTCGCCTTTGTTGTCGGCTTGCGCAAAATGATCGCCTTGGGCTCAGGCTTGCAGCTAAAAAGGGCTGAAGAACAAATGCAACAGGCCAGAAATAAAACGGAATTGATTCGGTGAGCCTGAATCATTCACCAAGGGCAAATCGAATGGGGAGTACGTATTGCACGTTCACTGCTTTTCCCTTGTTCGTGCCCGGGATGAAAAGGGGGAGCGATTCAATCACAGTGACCGCTGATTTTTCGAACGTTTCCAGTCCGCGGACCATTTCAACAGAACCAATTGACCCTTTTTCAGTCACCACAAATTGAACAAAAACCGTTCCTTCGATGCCTTTGTCTTGTGCTACTTTGGGATAAACGAGGTTTTGCATGACGTGCTCCATCATGCCTTGATTGGTGCATGTTTCGCGTTCGGTGCGATCATCGAGGGATGCACAGGCTTTCAGGACGGGCATCACTTCCGCGACCTTTACTACGTCCTCTTGGGGATAACCAATTCCGTTTTGGGCCAAAACGCCTTGAAGTGGGATGCAGAATGCTGCCACCAAGGCAAGTGTCCAAAATTGCTGTCTCTGTCGTTTTTCCATGCTGAAATATACAGGTTATCATTGAACCTTCAATGGCCAACGACGAGCGTGCAAGGGATGGTCAATGAAATAGTAACCTGGACTTATTAGTGGCTGGGAGTTGAATTTGAAAGGCAGCCGCCGGGGAGAAGATTCGTTCAATCTGGTTTTAGAATTTACCACTGCTGCCTCTGGAATTGTTGATAACCATGGTGGAAAGCTAGCGCGCAGGGTGTGCCTTCGGCCTGCCGCACCGAGGTAACTTAACGAAAATTTAACACCCAAAAGCATGAAAAGAATTTTTACCCTAATGATGGTGTTCGCGGCATTTGCATTGCAGGCCCAAGAGCGCTACCTCGATGAAATATTCGATAATGTCACCGTGACGGAAGACGTTGAATATGCCGTCAACATTTCTGTAATCCCCGCTCTGCAAGGCTTACCCCCAATGGCCATGCCGCAACTGATGGATGTATACCAACCTGAAGGTGACGAGGAAACAGCACGTCCCTTGATTTTGGTGTTTCACACCGGCAACTTTCTACCGCAATACGCGAACAGTTCTGCGCTGGGCACTCGCAAAGACAGCGCTGTAGTGGAGTTATGTGAACGCTTCGCCCGCATGGGTTATGTAACAGCTTCGGTTGACTACCGATTGGGGTGGAATCCTCTAGCAGGTACGCAGGAGGAACGAACGTTCCAGTTGATCAACGCAGCTTACCGTGGAGTTCAGGATGCGAGAACAGCGGTGCGGTACTTCCGCATGAACGCAGCGGAAATGGACAACACGTTCGGCATTGATCCCGAAAAAGTTGCCATGTTCGGCGACGGCACAGGTGGATACATCACATTGGCTTCTGCAGCGATTGCAGATTACAATGACATCATACTGGACAACGAAGGAAACCCCATTGAAGTCTTCTGGTATGATCCAGGAGACGGTTCTTCCATCCCGATGGTGATCGAGTCTGTCAACGGTGATCCGGAAGCCAAGTACGATGGCTATACTCCGGATAGTCTGCAGCTCTGTATTGGTCACTACCCCGAATACAGCTCAGAGTTCAACTTTCAAATGAACATGGGCGGGGCATTGGGATCCGATAAATGGCTCGATGCAGGTGACCCCGCGATGGTGAGCTTTCATTGCCCACATGACCCGTTTGCTCCATACGGAACGGGCGTTTTGGTTGTACCAACAACCCAAGAGCCTGTGATTGAAGTGACAGGAGCTTATGGCGTGCACACATTGATCAACTCTTTCGACGCACCGAACAACAACGATGTTTTTCAATCGCTCAATTTGGCGGATGACGTTTCCCTAGCAGCGAATGAAATCAACGAAGGAATGGACGGCTTGTATCCTGTCTTAAACAGTTACGTTGATGGTGCTCCGACCGAGCCTTTCGACAGTTCACCATGGCAGTGGTGGGATGTGGCCATGACGCAGATGGTTGATACTGCTAACGGCTCCAACATTGCTGCGACACAGCTGTCTCTTAACCCAACGATGGGGCCAGAAGAGGCGTTGCCTTGGTTGGACATCATTCAGGCCTATACGGCACCGCGAATGGTCGCCGCTTTGGGTTTGACAGAAGTAGAGAATGTTTCGGAAACAAATGCTTCCGAGGCATCATTCACCATCTTCCCAAATCCAACCAGTGGTTTGACGACATTCGATTTGAAATCACCAGCCATTCAGGCCTCCATGTATTCTTTGGATGGCCGATTGGTGCGACAATGGCCGTTGGT
>CAJQKK010000090.1 GCA_905478895.1 uncultured Flavobacteriales bacterium
TTTCTGGCGCCAAGTTGTCCACGGCCTCGCCGCACATGACGTTGGAGTACCAGTAGACGTCTTCGTTGTCTGTGTGGGCAACCACGGTATAGCAACTGGTAAAGCTGCCAAAATCATTGGTGTTTCCAAGTGCTTCCGCCTGATAGGCATAACCGGAGAACCCTTGTGCCGGCATGGTGCCGAGCAGCTCCCAGTTGCCATCGTCCAACGAAGCAATGCTCTCCCCTGTAGGGTCGTAATGCCGCCAAACCGCGTAATGCGAAATGTTGTCGGTGATGATGCTGTTGTCAAACGCACTGGCGTCAAACGTCAAGCCCAACACATATCCTTGGTCCTGTGGGGAGTCGCTTGCTGCTTGCAACGTCGCTGCACCGTCCGGCGCTGGCGATCCGCCCCAACCTGCGTTGTTCGGACCACCATAAGCGCCCATGTCTGCGCGCAAACCGCCCATGCCGTACGGCATGTTTTGGTCTGTGTTCCAAGGCATGGCAGCATCTACACAAGGCGAATATGCCTCGAGCATGTAGGAGCCTTCTTGGAATTGGGGATAGTTATCTGTGTAATTATACTCTTGAAGCGCCGTTACACCTGAAAAATCTGAATCATTAAAAGCGCTGATACAGTTCAGAATCTCACTTTCAAAAGGACTCGCTTCAGATTGAATTGCAGCTCCATTATTGTTAGCGATAGTTACATAATTGAAGTTACTTGGCACCCAAGTTTCGATACCATTTGCTTCGTTATACGAAATTAATGAATTGGTTACTTCAACAAGACCTCCAGATATTGGGCAGGTTAAATACAACCCAACTCCTGAGTTATGATGGATATTAACATGCGATATATCAACATCCATGAAGGATGCTGGCTCTAAATTATCCAGTTTTATTTGGACTCCTTTTCCGGCATTGGAATCAACTTCAATGTTGGTCAGTGTTCCTTCCAAAGATTCCGAACCTTCCAGACGTAATGCGGCAATTGTTGATTCCATCCCCGAAACTTGACTGTTTGAAAATGCAAATTCTAGATGTTCTGCTAGCACTTTCATATGCTCACCATTTTCGCAGATTAAATCACTTGCTTGAAAAAACAGAGAATCAGTAGATTCAATTTCAAAAGTCTTGAAAGAACAGTTTTCAAAACCTTGAGTTGTTGGTTCGTCCAGGCTCATGCTAAATGTTTCCACATCTAGATTTACTGTTGGAGAAGTCAACTCGGACCTTGAGTCCAAATTAGAAATTGAGGTGTTGTTAATCGTGCAGGTCGCACCATCATTTATACTAACACCATCATACTCCGTTGAATTAAATGGGAGTCTTCGAATCTTCAAATTGTCCAAGTGCCAATTCATTGGAGGGGAAGAAATGTTTGGATTGAGTTCCAACTGGAATGTCTCACCTGCGTTAACCCAACCTATCGTGTGCTGTCGTGGATACCAGCTTGAATAATATTCAATCTCACTGTAACACTCCCGAACTGTCCTTGCGTAAATCTCTACCCAGCCTCCATTATTGATGCTCGCATTCATTTTCGGATAGCTATTTGAACCTCGATCGGATATATACTCATCATACTCCATGACGTAAAACCCAGATTTAGGAGCAACAAATTCTTGAGTCCGAACCCAATCATCTTGGTAATAGCAACGAAAATGAAATGCCGATCCGGTGAATTCAAGGTATGTATTAGAATTTGTGAAATTGCCATTGTTACTTCCGGTCCAATTCAATTCATCTAAAATGAATGCTTCATCGCTCGATGAAGGATAGCTATAAGTATCCTCAATAATAGGTGCTTCGAACGCCATGGGCGTGAGGCGAATATCATCAATGAAAGTGACCTGCTCATTGGCGCAACCCCAAGAATCATTTCTCATCTTGTGATAGATTCGAAGATTCACATGGTCACCTGCATTTAAGTCTAGCTCAACATCAATAATTCGTAATTCTGAAGATTCATCATCTTCATAAGCCCCCTCATAAAACTTCGTCCACGAATCCGAGTGGCAACTTGTGCAAGGGAACTGGCCGTTAACACTGTAGTATGCCATTAGGGTGTGATCGTATTCTCGTTGGTCGGTCTTTAATGCGAATGACAATGTATAAGTTCCCGAGTCCTCGACTTCAATTGGGTTCTCTAAAAACAAATCCGCATTGTATGTAGTTGAACGCCAACGAAACGATTTATTACCTGAAGACGAATATGTTGAATTAGTATTCACTTGTGTGTACTCACATCCATAATTATTTGATACACCATTGTAATATCCTGAATTATAACTCCTGTTATAACAAGTGAAAATATCATTCGAACCAACCTCTTCTGTTTCAAAATTCATGAAGTAAACATCCGAATCCCAATCGTGATCAACCTCAAAGCCAGCATCAAGCATCCCATTACCTGACTGATTGACATGATTAAATTCTAAGGCACTTCCTTCATTCGCCACAACTGTAGTATTTAGTGCAATTGGCAATTCTGTTGACCCTACCGAAATTAAATTCCCAGAATTGTATATGGTGTAACCGTTTCCGTTAACAACCAAGCCTTGATCAAGAGTCAACGAACACCCTTCAGGAACCGTAACATCCCCAATCAACGTAAAGGGCGAATCCGCTAATGACCAAGTCACATCGCACACCTCGCCACTTACCTCAGAAATTCCGACTGCGCTAAGCGGAAGCGTAATAGCCGAATTGTTCGGATCGTTCGTGTAGAGCTCAACAGTTTCGTTGAACGCACCTGCGCCCGTAGGCGAGAACAAGAACGTCAAGTCCCCTGACGTGCCTTCATCAATCGTCATGGACGAGTTGGCTTCATCAAGACTGAAGACATCGTTGCTGAACACCACATCAGTAATGGTTCCCGCTCCGTCTCCGCTGCTCGTGATGGTCAACGTGGCGCTGGATTGTTGGCCGATGGCCGTGGTATCGAAAGCCAATTCCGCTGGAGTCCATTCCAAAATGACCTGGATGCCCTGACCCGAAATGACGAGATCAGCGTTTCCAAATACATTGCCCAACACTTCCAGCGTATCGTTAAACACCCCAATCTCACTGGGGTTGAAAGTCAACTCCATATCCAACGTATCGTTGGCAGGAACCGCCGTTGGGATGAGCGGAGTCACATTGAACGGTGCATCAAGGCCGCCAAAGTAGACGACTTGCGCAACGCCAACGGTATTGACCAACTGGAATTCAAACGTTGTTGTCGAATCCACCGTTGTTGGTGTGAAACCGGATTGCGGGGCTGATCGGCATTGCAGCCGCCCCCGATTTTACCGAAGATTTGATCTGGCAACCGCTTGATGATGATCAACGCAACAAGATGAAAAATGATGGCCAGATCGCGATGGAAA
>CAJQKK010000091.1 GCA_905478895.1 uncultured Flavobacteriales bacterium
AGGTTTGCCTTTCGGGTCCGTGTCATCGGCCCGGTTCTTGGAAGTGGCCTACACAGTTACCGTTGGGCGAACCATATCCCCGAAAATGAACAGCGTCGTTTGCTGACGGAAACGATTTTCACGTCAAAGAGCAATGAAGGCAATGCCATCCCAAAGGTGGCCATGCTAAAAGATTTGCCCATCTACTATCCCGGGCGAAGGCAGCAACTGCAGCGGGGTTGGATCCCGCTGGAATTTGATCCTGAAATGTTGTTTCATTTGGATCCCGCCTGGGAGGACCTGGCGGATTACCAGCTGCAGTTGAACACCAAGTCACGAACCAAAGTAAAACGTGTTCTCAAAATTTCAGGATCGTTTGAAATCTCAGATTGGTCCACTGAGAAGGTGCTTGAAAATGCCGATGCATTGATTGACTTGTATCGGAGCGTTTTCGATCGCTCTGGATTTCGCTTGGGGCAGCTTCATGTGGAAGAGTTGATCGAATCCAAACGCTTCTGGGGGGACGATTTTGTCGTGAAAGGATACGAGTTAGAGGGCGAGTTGGTTGGATTTCAATGCGCATACCAAGGCGCTGATGAGATCGAGGCTTTCTTCGTTGGTTTCTCGCCAGGGTTGGTCAAGAGTCATGCGATTTATCAGCGCATGCTCATTGAGTTCATTCGGTTGGGAATTGCGACCAAACGCAAACGAATCAACATGGGCAGAACAGCACTCGATGTCAAATCATCGGTGGGTGCTCTACCGCGACGCTTGCAATGCGATGTTCACTTTCGAAATCCAATTTTTCACGAGCTGGTGCGCCGTTTTACCCGGGGTTTTGATCCTGCTGAATTGGTTTTAAAAAAGGCGTGGAAAGTGGATGCTTATGCCAAGGTGCATCATTCAGAAATCCAGACCACCTGAATCGCTTCCGTAGCCGACGCCTCGGGAATTCCCTCCTTTGCGGCCTCGTTCTTCCAATTTGCCCAATTTCCAAGTCGCTGTTAAGAATACGTTTTGGGATTCCCGTTTGAAACGATTTTCCTGGTACAAATTGCTGAAACTTGACGTGTATGACCATTCACGGGTGTTGAATACATCGCTGAGCTTGAGGGCAATGGTCAAATTCCCGTCGAGCAATTTTCGCTGAATATTGGCGTCCATGTATGCAAATCCATTGAACTGTCCCTGAGGCGTCACGGAGGGGCCGCGGTACAATCCGTTCAATTGCCATTTCCAAAGCTTCTCGTCTCCAATGGATTGGTTGGCGAAGAAATTCAGGTTATACGACCAACCTTGGGCATCACTTGCGAATTCTGCATCTCCTACTTGATTCGCCAGGTGATAAAATGAACCCGTCAATCGAAATTGTCCCGACCCGGGCATTGGGAGCATGAGGATCATTTCGATTCCTTCGTCTCGGCGACTGCCTTGATTCCACCAACTCGAAGTGCGGATTCCAGCAGCGTCGATATCGGAGTAGCGTTGGATCAAGTCGTTGGTTTCTTTGATGAAAAATGAGGTGGTCAATGATTTTCGCTTGCGGGACCATTGGTGCCCAATTTCGAATGAATTGGTGTATTCAGGGCGCAATTCGGGATTTCCGATGCGCAGGTTTCGACTGTCGCTGTCATCCAAGAAGGGAGTGACGGATCGTCCTCGAGGGCGGTTGACCCGGCGGCTGTAACTCGCAATCCAGCTGACCTCATCGTTGCGTTGTCGGGAAACATTGAAAGAAGGGTAAACTGAGAAGTAATTGTTTTCGAAGGAACGATTGCCTTCCCATTTGGCCTCCGTAAAGACCTGCTCCAAACGCATTCCTCCTTGTGTCCCCCAAACGCCCCATTTCCGGCCGTACGTGGCATATCCGGCATGCACATCTTCACGGTACTGAAAACCGAATGACTGAGCAACCGGATTGATCGGCACATAGACCCCATCGGTCCAGACCGATGAATCCGAAGAAAGATAACCGAAGGAATCATCTTTTCGCGATAGGTTGGACTTCAGGCCCCATTCGAATTTGCCCTCATTTTCCAGCGGTTTCTCATAATCCAACTGGAAAATGGAGCGCGTTGATTGGTTGAATTGGAGGTTTGTATCTCGCACAGAGATAGGGTTGGTTTCGTCAGAGAGTAGAATCGCATCTTCAAAAATCCATTCTTCAGAAGTGGACTCAGAAAGCGAATGGCGTGCCCGAAATCGCAGGAAATGAGTTGGATTTTGGTTGAATTCTTGGCGGTACTCGAGGTCGGCATCGACGCCGTTGCTCGATTCTGCTTCGGATGAGAAGCGGTCGGTGGCATATTCGTATCCGGTGTCCCACGATTCTTGGTTCTTCAACAGGTTGCTGCGACTGTTGTCACTCCTGTTGACGTTTACGTTGGCCGAAACGACTTGGCTTTTGGAGGGATACCATTCCATTCCAAGGCGACCATTAAGACTCCTTCGAAGCTGGTCACCATCTCGGATTTGCTCCCAATTTGACACGCTGTCAGCAGTGAATGTGCGCGTTGATTCACCTTCGCGAAACAAGTCGCGTTGGTTCCAGCTCGCGCTGCTGAAAACGCTGAATTTTTCATTTTTAAAATTCAAAGATGCTGAGCCATTGTGATTGTCTCCAGTGCCTGCTGTGGATTGAATTTGACCGTGGAATCCCTGCAACTTGTTTTTCTTGAGAATAATGTTCAGGATGCCCGCCATTCCATCCGGGTCGTATTTGGCCGACGGATTGGTAATGATTTCAACGCGGTCGATGCTACTCGCGGGGATTTGCTCGAGGAAGGCATTCTGGGAGGCACCGGTCAAACCGGATGGACGACCATCAATCAAAACCTGGACTTGAGATGAACCCCGCAGCGAAACATTGCCATCGATGTCAACGGCTACGGATGGAACATTGACAAGGATTTCGGCTGCTGTTCCTCCGGCTGCAGATAAATCATTGCCCACCCGAAAGACGCGTCGGTCAATTAGCATTTCCAAGGTGCTCGCTTCGGTTGCTACCACGGCTTCTTCGAGTGCAAACATTTTATTCTGAAGGGCAACCGTTCCAGCCTCATAATCAATCGATGTGCGCGGGGAGAGGAAGATGGGGGTGGACTGAAAGGATTCATATCCCATGAACTGAATGTTCAGTGTGTATTTCCCGAGGGGAATCCCAACAAGTGAAAATGTCCCTTCCTCATCGGCCAATTGCCCAGAAACAATGGAGCTGTCACGCAGTGACATCAACGAAATAGAGGCGAAAGGAACCGCTTTTGCGCTTTTTGCGTCAACCACCTTCCCTGTTACCGATGCGATTGCGGGCCTGCTGCGCTCAGCGCCATCCGGACGCTGAGCGGACAGCGGATTGAAACTCACAAGCCACATGGCGGCGAGAACAAGGGTTTTGTATTGTTTCATTGGGGCTTTGGTGCAGGTTCTTATGCTAAGAACGTTCATTTTGCAGAAAGGTTTAACGTGAGGCACGTTTCACACATTCGGCCATGCATCCCTGACGATGATACCACGCATGATTTCCTTCATTCGCCCATTGCATGTTTCTACTTGTGCCACCATGGCATGCTTCCATTCTTTCATCGCCTGTTCTACATCTCGCAAGCTGTGGATCGGAAGGGCATCGTCCTTTTCATGTTGGACTCGGAGCCAATGCTCCGCGGGGATCAAAACCCATGAGCTTTGGGGCTGCCAGATAGCGCTCCATTCGCTCAATGTGCACCACCACCCCGATGAAACAGATCGGTGTGCTTGATGTGGAAGCTTTGCGCGCGTCATATTTCGGTAGTGTACAAAGCACCAACCTTTCACCCACGCGGCTCTCGTGTCAATTCGAATTCCTCGTTCGCGCAGAACCGACTGGGTTTCCGGTCTTTTGTCCAGTTTCAATTGACTTTCGAGTTTGGCTAGTTTCACATCAAGTCGGTCTTTTGAATCCATGCCAACCCAATGATTCCAGGAGCTAGAGACGCGTGTTTGCAAGTAAAACTTGCAGGCGAGTTCCAAGTGAAGCACCAGCGAAGTTTGCGCGTCGCGCACGACTAGATCCATTTCACCTAGCGTGCGGTCCTTCCCCTGAATCACCAGGTTTTTGGCAAGGACTTCGTATTCAGGGCACGCCTCAAACCACCAATTCACAAGCTGTTCGAATCGTTTTCCCAAGCGCATTGGACGATCTCCGAGCACATCGATTTCGGAGCAGGATTGCATCTCCCAAACGGGCAACAAATCCCGAAAGGATCGAAGTGCGCGGGTGTGGTAATCGGTGCGCCAGAGAAATGGCAATTCAGTCGAGTTTCCTTGAAGCATGGGCGCGCTCCCAATGGCCCAGGCCATTTCTCGCCAGATGGAAGCAGGACATGCATCCAGAATGTTTTCGAGGGAAGGATCCCATTGCTCGGCTTTGGTCATCGCGGATATTCTATCTTCACGGCCAAATTAGATTGGAAAACCATGCGAACGGTCTGTCAAATCCCACATCGCTTGATGCGAATAACCGTGACCAGCTGGAATGAAAAGTACCAGCTGCGTTTTGAATTGGATCGCTATGAGCAAGTGTTTAAAGTCGATCAAACGGATACGAGCATCCCGGCATTGGAAGATTTGGCAAACCGAATGGCGGAATCCGTATTGCACGGTTTTGTGTCGATGCGTGCAGGATTCTTAGAACATTCAAACGATTAATATGAACGAAAAAATCACGGTTGTAGCCTTCGTGTTGTTAGCCTTGTGGTCGGGTTTTTTGACTTACGAGGTCGTAGATACAGGCTATGCTGAATTGCCGGAGGGCATTCGAGATGGAAAGTCGGCAGTGGTGGCATTCGTGCATGGTGACTCCATCCAGGCTAATTATCAATTCATTGCCGATCGAGAAAAATCGATGTTCATTGCGGTGCAGCAAGCGCAAATGTCCATGGAGCGGAAAGGACGACCGCTTCAGGAGGAGGCACAGGAGTTGATCAATTACGCGAATGGACCGAGCGCTACGCAGGATGAAGTGTTGATGGCTCAGAACCGTTTGGTCGAGATTGAAAATGCGTTGACCCAAATGCAGAACCAACAGCAGTCGGAATTGATTCAAATGGAGGCGGTGATTCAAGAAGAAATCGCGGTTAATCTCACGGCAGAAGTCGCGGTGTTTGCCGAGGAGTCAGGGCTGGATGTGGTATTGAATTGGGGCCGTTCAGGTGAAGGTGTGCTCTTTGGTGGCCAAGCTTTTGACGTGACCTCGGCGCTGATTCAGTTCATGAACGATCGCTATGTTCCAACGCTGGATTCGGAAGCACCAGAAAAGGATACGACACCATGACGACAGCTGCGATTAAAAAGGAGTCCCACATCGTTGAATACCTGCTGTATGTATGGCAGATGGAGGACGTTGTTCGCGCCGCGAATTTTGATGCAGGCGCATTGCGTTCCATGTTTGCTGGTCAAGAAGATGAAGATCTCGAGTGGGTGCTGGAACTCAGCAAAACCATGCAGCAAGAGCGATTGGAGGAGACGGGCCATGCAGCCCATGTTCAAGAGACGCTGACCGAAATGGCTCTGCTCCACGATTTGCTCACGGGTCCTATGGAAGATTCAGCATATGTCGCGGCATTTCAGGCGGCGGAACCTTTATTAAATGAGCTAAGTGAGCGGAAAATGAAAGGGGAATTCAACCACCCTGTGGAGCGCATGTTGACCGCTCTTTATGGTTGGCTGGTCTTGCGAATGCGGAAGGAGGAAGTTTCGTTGGAAACTGAGGCGGCTATGGTCGCCATTCGAGAGATGGCCAACGCACTGGCCAAAGGCCACATCAAAATTTATACAGGTTCAGCTTGACTGACGGTTCTGCAAACGACGCATGTGTCGAAGGCGGCTGCTCGCGATTCGCAGCACATGGGATTCATTTCGCAGCCGATCGATGATGCTTGTAGATAGCGTGTTTTTGTCCAAATGGATGGCCGTTTCAGGCCATTTTTCCGGTGCTTCTGCGCCGATGACGAGGCAGCGGAAAAATTCATATCGTTCCGTGGCATTGAACGCGAGAGCCTGAAGTTTGCTGTCGTCCGCATGTTTCTTGTCGACCAACATCCATGATGATCGGTGCGCATCAATGTCTTGCAGAAACGTCACGGATTCTTCAGTGTCCCAAAAATGTCCTTCGCTAAAATCTGAAATCCGACTGATGAGATTTTCAGCTTCGTTGCGATTGCTATAAAACACCCAAACAGTTGGGGTCGAATGATGAGGCGTCATGAATTGTATTTTTACACTGGTCCATTTCTTACGTAGAACCGCTAGAGAAAGTTGCGTTGTTCCCCATATCGCGCTGTTCAAAACAACCCGACCGCCGAGGGCATCGGGCGGGAATTAAACCGACATTGATGTTTCAAACGTTATGCTACAGAAGTCCCAAATCCCCGCCGCCAAAGCCACAATATTTGAGCTTTCTCAGGAGTCTGATCGCCAGGCTTTTGAGGTGTTTTTGGCCGAATTGACGGCATATGAGGTCTTCGATACGTTGGAAGACCAAGTGGCGGAATTATTGGTGACTCGGAACCCTCGATTGCGCTCCAATCCCGAAGGGCTTTCCGACGCCTTGTCGCTTCACCTTGGGGATGACGGATGGGCGCAGCAAGGTTGTTGGGTTTGGTACCCCTGGAGTCGAACCCTTGTTCGTTTGCTGAATGAGGATGAATTCATCGAATTGCGCACCAACCGGAATCGAAATAAGATCACAAGGCAGGAGCAAGAATTGCTTCGCAGCAAACAGGTCGGTATTGTTGGCTTGTCGGTTGGCAGCGCCTTTGCCATGAGTTTGGTGATGGAACGAACGTGTGGATCTTTGAAGGTTGCTGATTTCGATGACTTGGAATTGTCCAATTTGAATCGAATCCAGACAGGCGTGAAGAATCTCGGCCTACCAAAATGGGTTGCAATTTGCAGAGCTATCGCTGAGGTCGACCCCTATTTCAAGGTGGAAGTACAAGCCGAAGGGCTGACTTCTGAAAATGCCGCAGGGTTTTTTGAAGGGTTGGATTTGGTGTGCGATGCGTGCGATCAAGTCTCAGCCAAAGCCCGGATTCGATTGCATGCTCGCAAGGAGGAGATTCCGGTTCTGATGGAAACGTCAGACCGGGGAATGTTGGATATCGAGCGTTATGATCAAGGTGTTGACGCCTATTTGCATGGTCGAATTTCAGATGAAATGCTCGAGGCGATGTTGGAAGCGAAGGAATGGACGTCTGATTTTTTCAATGCATTCATTGATTTGGGCCAAGCTTCGCCCCGAGGATTAAAGAGTTTGGAGGCGGTAGGTTCGACACTTGTCGGCTGGCCTCAATTGTATTCGGACGTAGCAGCTGGAGGTGCCCATGCGACCCAGGCTGCGCGTAAAATTTTACTTGGGGATCCAGCACCAGATGCCCGTTTATACTTGGAATGGGATGAGCAGTTCGTTGAATCCGTCGATTGATCGCGTTCGCAACGCAGAGCGCATTGGAGAGGCTGAAGTGCGCGTTTTTCGCGCAGACCAGTACCTGGATAGCTGCCATGATTTGGTGGACGGACATCAAGCTGTCTTGCAAGCATACGGCATCAAGAAGTTGACGACATTCAATCGGGAATGGATTGGAGATCCCGATGTCATTGTCATTGCAGCTGTTGCGAAAGGAATTGGCGTTGATGGCAAAACGGAACGTGTGCTGGGCGGGGCTAGAATGCATGGTGTGAGGGATGTTGAAGACATGCCATTGATCAAGGCCATCGGCAATCAAGACGAAAATTTGGCCCGTCACATGCAAGCGTATGCCGACGAAGGTGCCTACGAATTGGGGGGAATGTGGAACAGCATTGAATTGGCAGGAATGGGGGTCGAGGCGACTTTTCTCATCCAAGCAGCAATGGCTACGCTGACGATGGTCGGAGGGCGGCATCTTTTCGCATTGACCTCACCTGTTACGCGGAGGATGCAGGCGCCGTTGGCATTTTTCACAGAGGAAGGGATTGGCCAAGATGGCTACTTTACGTATCCCACAGAAAAGTTAAGGGCCACCATTGCGCGGTATACTTTTCCTGAAAACATTGAGGCTGTGCAGCCGCAAGTCCGGGAACTGTTGGAAAATATTTGGCAGGATCCAGAGCGAGCGAGTTACAATGTCCAAGGTCCCAAGGGTGATTTAAAGCTCAAGTTCCGTATCGAAGTGTGATGAAGGAACGCGCTTCTGTCCATCCTTGTGTGGCGCGCTGCTGTCGGACTGCGTCGCTTCTATTCTTTTTGATTTCAACTTTTTCAGTTCACGCTCAAAAGTTCATCGGAACCCGACTCGAGTATTTGCCCGAAGGTTACAACCTTGAATTGCTGGAGGTCGAAACGGTTGCTACTTCTGACCAATGGGTCGCATTTGATCAATTGGTGCCCAACTTGGGAATGGGGGAAGGGGTCGAATGGATGCGCCTGACATTGGACCCCATGACGGAAAATGGCAAATTGATTGAAATTCAAAATGCGGGAATTGATGACTTGACATGCTTTATGGTGTGCGATGGAAAAATCATTGCCAGTTACCCGGGAGGTGTAATGAATGCCCCGTCCGAGGGGCATCAATTTGGTACATATCCGTCATTTCCCGTGCCATTGGTGGAATGCAATAAACTGCATGCCCTGTTTCGCATGCACTCCAATAAGCCCATGATCATTCCCCTTCGCATCTCCGGACCACGAAAAGTGCTGGAAGATGCCCATCAACGGGACGTGCTATTTGCGCTTTATGCGGGTGTCATGCTGGTCATGCTCTTGTACAATCTATTCTTGTTCATGAGCATTGGTGATCGAAGCTACCTCGAATACGTACTGTTCATTTTTGCGATTGGAGGCACGCAGTTGGTACTCAACGGATACGCACCCATTTTTGGCGTTGACGGCTGGCCGTGGTTGAATTTGCGTCTCACCCATTTGTTTGGTGTTTTCAGCGGGATTACCACGATTGTATTTGTCCAAAATTTCCTACGTCTGAGCCGATATGTGCCGTGGCTGAATAAGCTATTGAATGGCTATTTTATCCTTTATTTGTTGGCCCTTGGCCTGGCGTTGATCGGGCGATTGGAATGGAGTTATCAGCTGATCAACTTCTGTGCTGCAGCGATTTTCTTTTTCATTCCTGGGACCATCATCACGATGCGAAAGGGCTACACCCCGGCGAAGTACTTTCTTTTGGCCTTCACTGTATTCATTCTTGCAGTGGTGGTTTTTGTTTTGAAAGACACGGGTGTGATTCCGTACAATGCTTGGACGTTTTATGCGCTCCCAATGGGAAGTGCCATTGAGGTGGTTGTGCTGAGTTTGGCCCTTGCGAGTCGCATCAATCAATTGAAACGAGAAACGGTGAACGCCCGAGAAGAGCAATTGCGCGTTTCCCAGTTGAACGAGCAAATGGTCCGCGAACAGAACACGGTCTTGGAAGAGCGGGTGGCGAAGCGGACCGCTGCGCTGGAAAATGCCAATAGCAGCATGAAGGACACGCTTGTTGATTTGCAATCCGCCCAGCAGCAATTGGTCCAAAGTGAAAAGCTGGCCTCCATCGGTCAATTAACGGCGGGCATTGCCCATGAGTTGAACAACCCCATCAATTTTGTGGCTTCCAGTGCGCAGTCGCTGCGACGAGATTTTGAGGATTTGAATCAGGTCATTGATGGATTCAAGGCACTGGACCCTTCTGATCCAGGATTCCTTGCCGCAGTGGCCGAATTGAAGGAGATGTTCGGTAAGCTGGATATCGACTTTACCCAGAAGGAAATAGAAGAACTTCTCCACGGAATTGAGGACGGCACAAAACGGACTTCGGAGATTGTGAAAGGCCTGCGGATTTTCAGTCGGATGGATGGCGACAACTTTACCACAGCACAAATCAATGAGCTCCTGGAATCAACCCTGATCGTCTTGAGGAGCAATTTGAAAGATCAAGCAGTGGTCGAAGTCAATATGGGTGAAGGATTGCCATTGCTAAGCTGTCAACCTGGGCGATTGAATCAGGTGTTTATGAACATCATCACGAACGCCGCACAATCCATGGAAGCCACTGGGTTGGCCATAGAAGAACGAATCGTGGAGATTTCCTCGAGCCTGGCCGAGAGCATAGGTCAGTCGTGGATTGAGGTTCGAATTAAGGACCGCGGCATCGGGATGTCGGAAGCCGTCAAGTCCCAAATTTTTGACCCATTCTTCACAACGAAATCGGTAGGGGAAGGCACAGGGTTAGGATTGAGCATTGTCATGGGCATCTTGAGTGACCACAATGCGGAGGTGGAAGTAGAGACAGAAGAAGGCATTGGTACAGAATTTATT
>CAJQKK010000092.1 GCA_905478895.1 uncultured Flavobacteriales bacterium
GCTGGGCAGTCATCAAATGCAACGCAGGTTTGAAGGCCTGAATCCCATACGGTGCCTTCACCACAGTAGTTGCCGCCGAATTCGCAATCAACAGATTCAGACGGCGGATAAACACAGCTGCCGTCGTTTTCGTTAGCTTCTTCGTTGAAGTTGCAGGCGGTGGGGTCGGTGCAGCCTGGCGCTGCAGGTTCTGCATTGTAAAGGGCAAGGATCTCCTCTTCGGTGAGGGCGCGGTTCCAGATGCCAATGTCATCAATGGACCCTTGGAAAAAGCGGTCTCCAGCTCCTCTTCGTACCCCAATCCAAGTGCCAATAGCGCCACCTGCACTTGCGATGTTACCGTTTGCCACTGCATGTTCCAGATTTCCATTGAAATAGTACTTCGTCGAATCATTTTCTCGAGTAAATGCCAGCATGTACCATGTATCAATTGCTGCTGTGCTATTGAAGTAAGTGTTTTCTCCGCCAGGATGACCAACTCCTATTCCGAATGCGTGACCAAACGATCCACAGCCAAATTGGGTCAATCCAAATTCTAAATTGGGATGGTCCGTATCATACACCAAACTGTATTCAAATGAAGAGGCTCGTACCCACAGACATGCGCTTCTTTCGTTTAAATCAAAATCAGATTCAATGAAAACATAGCTGCTTTCACCATCGAATGCAATTGCAGCGTTTTCATTACCATATCGATTTAAGGCTGGCCCGATATTCTGTGTGTTACCATCATACCCATTCCCACTCTCATCATTCGCATTGCCATTGAAAGGGTACCACGCCACCAACCCCTCGGTCGGCACGTAATCAGGAACTTGGGCGTGCGCAACGAGCGACACCGCCCCAAAAAGGAGGAGAAACAAGCGATTCATTTGGAAATGGTTTGAATCAAAAATACGAATAATTCTTTTGTTGCCAGGGTTTACCAGGCAAGCGAGCTCCCGTAGGGACTTTCGCAGCCATGAGTATTCTCACGCGCATTCTGGGCTTAGGCTCCAAAGCCGATGCAAGGGCTGGGTGCTTCTCATTCAACTCCACATACGCACTGTACGTGAGGTACACACACGCACATCATCCAGAAAGAGTGAATACTGCTATCCCGTATTGAAAATGGAATGCTATGGGGTAGGGCTGATCAAAATAGGGTTTGAACAGTCTCTAGACCGTCGGGTGGATCAGAGCGTATGCACGGTCAAAACCTCAACAGGGGGAGCAGACCGCTAACTGCTTCAGTTCTCGCAAGTGGCCTTCCAGACCCAGGCCGTGCATCGCTGGGCTCGAACTGAACAGCAGTTCTTTTTTTCTCTGAAGGAGTGAAGCAGAAAGGGCAAGAATGGTTAGGTAAAGATCCTTCTTGAAGATCTGTTCTCTTCTTCAAAGCAAAGTTCGATACTGGCGCGGACATGGCGGGTAAACCCTGTTGACGACACCGGTGCCATATGAAGTTGTGAACATGGATGACCCCAGGTCAGAAACCCCCGCCGGCTCCACCAGGGAGGGCTTCATCGATGAGGTGTACCAGCGACTACCCGCCCACCGAACGATGGTGGATGCCTACTGGGATGTGGAGTATGATCACATGACCTTCTTCAATAGGCACAGGTACAGTGGCCATGACAGCTTTAAGACGGTGCTGAGTAAGGCGAGGAGGCGGTTTTAGTCTTTGAGGCAGCGGATGGAGAGGCCTTCACCTGAGCCGTAGTTGCCTCGAAAGACTCCTGCTTCTTCAAAACGTAGGTGTCGAAACAAGGAGGCTGAGCCTGTGCTCGATGCTGGAGTCCAGAAAAATGCATTGTGGACGGTGTTGGTCCAATGGCCTTGACTCGTACGGTTACCAGCTGGTTTCGCACTAAATCCACTTGAATTCGTTCCATTTTCTCCTTCGCTCCAGCCAGTGGTTGTTTTCATCTGTATGCCTTGATCGGTTCCTCGCCAACCGCCCGAATTAGCGTCAGCTTCACTCATGCCAAGTTCCATTTCCAATTCTTTCCATTCGCTGTCAAGCGCCACGTGCCAGCCGCTTAAACAGAGTCCGCGTTCATCTCCAACTGCATACCCATTGTATGCCCTTCCGAACATTTCCAGCGCATCTCCATAGATGGAGATTGCTTGGGCGCCCTCCGTGGTGCTTGCCCATTCTTCGTTACTCAAATTACCTGGAATTGTATCTCCGTTGCTGTACAATTCCGTCCGCAAATTTTCCGCAAACCAGCACTGCTCCCCAATTTGGATAGTAGCGTAATCGTAGCCGTGGTAGCTGACGGGATCGCCGCAGGTCCATTCTGCGACAGGAGGCGCGCATTCAGTACCGAAGTCCGCCAAGACCATGAGCAAATCGGAAACTTCTACCAATCCATTTCCATTCAAATCAGCTGGGCAATCATCAAATGCAACGCAGGTTTGAAGGCTTGAATCCCATACCGTGCCTTCACCACAGTAGCTGCCCCCGAATTCGCAATCAACAGATTCAGACGGCGGATAAACACAGCTGCCGTCGTCTTCGTTGGCTTCATCGTTGTAGTTGCAAGCAGCACTGTCTGTACAGCCAGGTGCTGGAGCTGGAGCGTTGTAAAGGGCGAGGATTTCTTCCTCTGTAAGGATGCGGTCCCATATTCCAATCAATGAGATGGACCCAATGAATTGATGCCAGCCATTTCCCCGCATCCCGATTGTGATCGGCAGTGAATTCGCAATAAAACCACCAAAGGCAACCTCTTCAGAAACTAGCGAGCTATCAAAATACACTTTCACAGAATCAATAGAATGCGTGTACGCCACCATATTCCAATCGCCCCATTCATTCTCACCCCAACCTAGGCATTCGTTTCCCGAGGTAGTTGTCATGCAACGTCCAAATTCTGTGTTTTCATCCCCTGTGCTGAATCCCCAGCCTGATCCCCAGCCACTGCCTGGCTGCTTTGTAACTAAAGTTGAATTTCCGTTCGGAACTGCATTCGGGTTATCATAGTCCATGTAGACTATCAAAAAAGTCATGGCAGACCAATCAAAATCATTGTGGTGGGCTATGTCGATACGGTCATTCCCATCAAAATAGTAGGCGCTGTTGGTATTGCCGTATTCATCTTCTGTTAGGGTCGCTCCGTTTATTTCTCCATCATGTCCATTCCCGCTCTCATCATTGGCATTCCCATTGAACGGATACCACGCAACCAACCCATCGGTTGGCACGTAATCAGGAACTTGGGC
>CAJQKK010000093.1 GCA_905478895.1 uncultured Flavobacteriales bacterium
GCTGTCCTTCACCGCCTGTCATGAAACCCAACTGACTTGCACCTCCTGTGTAAGAGATGTTGAACGCCTCCACACCCTCTCCTAACAAAATTTCATTCACGTACTGTTCGATGCTGAAATCCGAATCAATATCCACTTGGCCAGAGCATAGAGTGCTGAGGAGTAGCAAGGCGATTGTTGAGAGGCTGTGCTTATACATACGGTGCAGATAAGGATTCATTCAAACATACATAGGGACAGATGCAGTGTTGCACGGAAATTCGAATTTACTCAACACCCAGAGTTGAATATCCCGCTCTACCTTTGCACAGTGAAAACATTGATTTCCATCGAAGGGTTGCGCAAGACGTATCACGTCGGTTCACAGGATGTGCACGCTTTGGATGGCTTGGATTTGAACATCGGTCAAAACGAGTATGTCGCATTGATGGGTCCTTCAGGAAGTGGGAAGTCCACCTTGATGAATGTATTGGGTTGCCTGGATTCGCCAACCGCTGGCACCTATCATTTGAACCAAGAAAATGTTGCGAAGTTGGAGGAAGATGCCTTGGCAGAGATTCGGAACAGGGAAATAGGTTTTGTCTTTCAAACATTCAATTTATTGCCGCGGTACACGGCACTCGAGAATGTTGCGCTGCCGCTTATTTATGCAGGTTTCAATAAAGAAGAGCGATTGGAAAGGGCTGCAGAAGTGCTTCGAACCGTGGGACTTGGTGATCGCATGGAGCATAAGCCCAATGAGTTAAGCGGTGGACAAAGGCAACGCGTTGCTGTTGCCCGGGCACTGGTGAATCGGCCTTCAATCATTCTCGCGGACGAGCCTACCGGAAATCTAGACACGGCCACTTCCTTGGAAATTATGGCTCTGTTTGGAGAGATTCAAGCGGCAGGGAATACCGTGATTTTGGTGACGCATGAAGAGGACATTGCCGCCTTCGCACACCGTGTGATTCGGCTTCGGGACGGCAAGGTGGAGTCTACTTCTGATTGATTCAGATTCAAATGTTGATTTCTGGGGTGTGCCCTATGCCGGTTGCGCATTCCATGCCGTTTCTTTGTAATAGGAAAAAACCTATCAGATCAGAGGAACCATGCAACGAGAAAGGATTGTAAATCTGCGTAACGAAGCGCAAATCGGAAAAAATGTTTTGGTGCAAGGATGGGTGCGAACCTTTCGCAACGATCAGTTCATCGCCCTAAACGACGGTTCATGCGTGGGAAATTTGCAGCTGGTAATTGATCGGGATGGAACACCGGATGACATCAAGAAACGATTGAATACGGGTGCTGCTATCCAAGCAGAAGGTTTGATTGAAGCCAGCCAGGGAGGCGGGCAATTGACCGAATTGAAGGTGGCAAACATCGAAGTGCTGGGCGATGCAGATCCGGATGAATTTCCAATTCAAATGAAGCGCCATAGCTTGGAATTTTTAAGGGAGAAGGCTCACTTGCGGTTTCGGACGAGCACGTTTGGTGCTGTGTTTCGGGTCCGGCACGCCTTGAACTTTGCGGTTCATCGCTTTTTCACAGAAGGAGGTTTTTTCCAAATGCACACCCCAATTATCACGGGCAGCGATGCCGAAGGAGCCGGCGAAATGTTTCAGGTAACCACCCTGGACTTGAACAATGTGCCCAAAACAGATGCGGGAGAAGTGGACTTTGAGCAAGACTTCTTCGCAAAGCCTTCCAACTTGACTGTAAGCGGACAATTGGAAGCGGAATTGGGCGCCATGGCACTGGGTCAAGTCTATACTTTCGGCCCCACCTTCCGGGCAGAGAACTCCAACACTTCTCGGCACTTAGCGGAGTTTTGGATGATTGAGCCAGAGGTCGCTTTTGCAGATTTGAAAGACAATATGGATTTGGCAGAAAATTGCCTCAAGTTCGTTTTGAAAGATGTTCTCGACCGCTGCGATGAAGACTTGGCCTTTTTGGAAAATCGAGAAGCCCAATCTGAAAAATCGTTGCCCCAAGACCAACGCCATGACGCACCGTTGCGGGAGCGATTGCAGGCCGTGGTGGACGCGCCTTTTCAGCATGTGACTTATACGGAAGCCATTGAGCTCTTGCAGCGATCCAAGCCGTACAAAAAGAAGAAGTTCAAATACCCCGTTGAATGGGGGGTTGATTTGCAGAGTGAGCACGAGCGCTGGCTGGTGGAGAAGCACTTCAATGGTCCGGTGATTATCACGGACTACCCCGCAGGTATCAAGGCATTTTATATGCGTCAAAATGAAGACGGAAAAACCGTCGCAGCCATGGATGTTTTGGTTCCTGGAATCGGCGAGATCATCGGCGGCAGCCAGCGGGAAGAGCGCTTGGATCGACTGAAGGAGAAATGCGCCGAATTCAATATTCCCGAAGAGCATGTTTGGTGGTACTTGGATACCCGTCGCTTTGGTTCGGCCAAGCACGCGGGATTTGGCATGGGTTTTGAAAGGTTGGTGATGTATGTGACTGGAATGACCAACATCCGAGATGTCATTCCATTTCCAAGAACCCCACAAAACGCAGCGTTTTAATCCAACCGAGCCATGCTCAAACAATCCCTTCAACAGAAACTGCTTCAAAAGCTATCTCCTCAGCAGATTCAGTTGATGAAGTTGTTGCAGCTTCCGACCACGGAGTTGGAGGTGAGGATCAAGGAGGAATTGGAAGCCAACCCTGCATTGGAAGAAGGTCAGGAAAAGGAAGAATGGGAGGACGAGGCGAAGGAGGTCGCGGACGATGAGGGGAGTGAAGCGTTGGACGAATTTGATTTTGACGAATACCTGGATGATGAGACGCCGGATTACCGATTGAGTGCTCAAAATCATGGAGCGGATATTGAAGACAAGACGATTCCCTTCTCGGGTGGAGCGACTTTTTTTGAGCGTTTGCGGGACCAGTTGGGTTTGTTGGATGTATCCCCAGATATCAGGGGTTTCTCGGAGCATATTATTGGGAATTTGGATGAGGCGGGCTACTTGAGGCGCGACTTGGAGAGCATTGTGAATGATTTGGCCTTCACCGAGGGCATTTCTGTAGAGCGTGAAGCATTGGAAGAAGCGCTGGCTGTGATTCAACAATTGGACCCTGCGGGAGTCGGCGCCCGAAATTTGCAGGAATGCCTGGTGTTGCAGTTGCGCCGAAAATTTGAAAATGGTTCGGACTCGAAGTTGGTTCGCCGCCTTTCCCAGCGGTTGGGCCTTGAAATCCTCGAACACCACTTCGAATCATTTTCCAAAAAACATTATTCCCGCATTCAGAAGAAGTTAGACATTGATGAAGAGTCATTGCGGGACGCTTTGAATGAAATAACGCAGCTCAACCCAAAACCAGGCAATTCCGGCTCGGAATCAAGCCGGGGCTCAGCAGTGCAAATTGTTCCTGACTTTCTCTTGTCCATAGAAGAAAACGAATTGCGGTTGCAATTGAACCAGCGCAATGCTCCGGAATTGCGCATTTCTCCAATGTACAAGGAGATGATGGCCACTTACGCAAGTGGAGCGAAAACGAATGCGCAACAGAAGGATGCATTGGCTTTTGTCAAACAGAAGGTGGATTCTGCTAAGTGGTTTGTGGATGCAGTTGTTCAGAGGCAGCGGACATTGACCATTACGATGCAAGCCATTGTGGACCGACAACAGGCGTATTTCATCTCCGGTGACGAGACCGATCTTCGCCCGATGATTTTGAAGGACATTGCCGATGAGGTGAAGATGGACATCAGCACGGTTTCCAGGGTTGCAAACAGCAAGTATGTTCAGACTCCTTATGGAACCTTTCTATTGAAGTCCTTCTTCAGCGAAAGTTTGACTACGGAAACAGGCGAAGAAGTGAGCTCGCGGGAAGTGAAAAAAATCCTCGAAGAGGCCATCGAATCGGAGGACAAGCGCAAACCGCTGTCCGATGAGAAATTGAGCAAGGTGCTCAACGATAAGGGGTACAACATCGCTCGCCGAACGGTGGCCAAATACCGGGAACAGCTCGGATTGCCGGTGGCGCGCTTGCGAAAAGAATTGGGATGAGTGCCGTCAAAGTTGAGGCCTTGCCCTTTTGGGCTCGCATCGTGTCCACGGTGTTTCATCCTTTTGCCATGCCCACGCTGACATTGGTGTTGCTGTTTTTATCAGATGGATACCTTCACTCCATGCCGCAAGTGTTTGTCTACATGTTGGTGGTGGTTTTGGTCAATACGATGGCCCCAGCGCTTTCCCTTTATTTGCTTTACCGTCGCGGGCATTTGAGTGATTTGGAGATTCGGTCACGTGGCGAACGCACCTTGCCTTTTTTGATTGTTTTGGCCTACTTCGTACTCACCTATATTTTGCTGATTACCAGCCCAGCCTTGTACGTTCCATTTGTTTACTTGGACATGTGGATGGGTTTGATGGCATCACTGGCCATAGCACTGGTCATTACGCGTTGGTTCAAAATCAGCATGCACATGCTGGGGCAGGGGGGTGCGCTGGGGAGTGTTATGGGACTGCAGGCCTTGCAATTGGTTCCCAATTGGGAGCTCAACGCAATTCTTTTGCTCATCGCCGGATTCGTCGGTTTTGCTCGAATCGAATTGGCGGTACATCGGCACGTGGAAGTCTACTGTGGCTACCTGCTGGGCTTCACGGTTTGCTACCTTTCCGTTGTGCTCGGTTTAGGAGCTTGAGTGCCGCTAAGACTCAGCCTGCGGTCAATTTTTGCTGCCATTTCCAAGCATCGCGCAAAGCTTCTTCCAAGGTCAATTCGCACTTCCATCCCAAGGCGCGTTTGGCTTTTTCAGCGTTTGCGAAAATAGCTGTAACGTCACCTGCACGCCGGGCGCCAAATGCGTAAGGGACTGCGATACCATTGGCTTTTTCAAATGCGGCAATGACTTCACTGACGCTTTTCCCTTTGCCCGTTCCAAGGTTAAATGCTTCACAAGATGCTGGATTGGACTGCAGCCAATGGATGGAGGCGACGTGGGCCCGTGCAAGATCCATGACGTGGATGTAGTCGCGGATGCATGTGCCGTCTTGCGTAGGGTAGTCGTTGCCAAATACCGTTAGCGGACCGCGTGTTCCTGCAGTGGCTTGCGTCAGGAAAGGAACGAGATTGTTGGGATGGCCCAACGGCAATTCTCCGATTTCGGCAGATGGATGGGCTCCAATCGGATTGAAATACCTGAGCAAGCAGGCGGATAGGGGCATGCTGCTGTTGAAAGCATCTGTGATCAGCCTTTCGCACGCCTGTTTCGTATAGCCATAAGGAGACTCTGCCGGTAAAATGGGCGCGTGCTCGTCCACCGGGATTGCATCCGGTTGTCCGTAAACAGTGCAACTGCTTGAGAATACGAGGTTGGAGACACCTGCAGCGGTCATCGCTTCGAGCAATGAAACGGTGGATCCGATGTTGTTGTCAAAGTAATCCAACGGTCTTTCCGTGCTCTCACCCACGGCCTTGAAGGCTGCAAAATGAATAACTCCAGCGATTTGCCCATCAGAAGCGCAAGTCTCAATCGCATGGGTCAGTTTCGCCTTGGACCTGCAATCCACCTCAAAAAGCTGAGGTTTTTCACCAATGATGCGTGCGATTCCATCAAGCACCTCCGGTTTCGAATTCGAGAAGTTGTCGAATATGACGGGACTGAAGCCCGCGGCATGCAACGCCACAACCGTGTGTGATCCGATGTATCCAGCCCCTCCAGTCACCACTACTTTTTGTTTCGCCATACAACAAAGTTACATCACCTGAGAAAAGATTGGGAGACGCAACCTGCGCGTCGATTTTCACGTAGAATGGTCATGGTTAATGCCCTTACACACGCGCACTTATCTTCAATGATGCAAGGAAATTCTTCCCTTGTAGCAGATTTAGTGGATCATTTTGTGGTCCATACACCGCTGATCATTGATCGGTTTGAATCCCAGTTGCAAGCGGATGATTGGAACGGGCTGTATGGAACCTCCCTCCGATTGATGTCCAGTTTTCGACTCATGCAAGAACACCCGTCGATTGAATTGCTCAATGCACTGGATGAAGCCGATGTCCGGGCTATGAGCCGGCGCGAAAAGGATCAACTTTGCGGGAGATTACGAAGTGTTGTGACGGAGTACGCTTGAGCATTTAGCTTGACGTAGTCCATGCTTTGGGGTGTATTTTTACCCCATGAATCAAGACAAGTATGCCGCGGATTCCGACGCCCTGACGTTACGAGGGTGGACCTGGGAATCTGTTCAAATTCAACGGGAACAGTTGGCTTTGGGTTGTCAACCCGCCGCAGCCGTTTCCGCGTGTGAATTAGGGCACGGAATCGATGCATTGGATCTTGAGGAGCGTATTACAGCGAGAATAGCATTGACGCGCTCGATGGAGAATGGAGCGAAATGGGTGCGATTTGTTCCTGCTTCTGGGGCAGCTTCTCGGATGTTTGCAGGAATACGAGAGCCGCGCGAAGCGGCAATTGAAGCGCAATTGCAATCGGAGGCTCCCCGTTTTCCGTTTTGGTCAGTTGATCAGAAACAACAATTGACGGATTTGCCAGCGTCCGAGCGACCTGCGCAAGCAGCCGTTTGGATGTTGCACGAAGAGAGAGGCTGGGCCCGACTGCCAAAAGGACTGATTCCTTTCCATCAAACGGAAGAAGGAGGCGCACGAAATTCATTTCAAGAACATGTCTCGGAATGGCGACAGTTAATGGGCAATGCTGCATTGCACTTCACGGTTCCAGGACCTTTTCAAAAAGAAATCCAATCGATCTTGGATGCTACAAATCACCGAAGCATAACGACTTCTGTCCAGCATCCCTCCACCGATACAGTCGCGTGGGATTTGGCAAAGCAGGATCTGGTGCGCCAGCCCCACGGGGGCTTGTTGTTCCGTCCGGGCGGACATGGAGCGTTGTTGCAAAACCTTAACAGGGTGGATGGGGATTTTATTTGTGTGCGCAACATTGACAATGTTGTCCCTGCATCTCGAATGGCTGCGCGCAATGAAGAGCAAGCCATTTTGATGGGAGAGTGTGCTCGACTCACGGATGAGCGCAACGCGCAAATGGAGGCCTTGAAGTCCGGCCAATCGAACGCAGTTCAAAATGCCATCGATTGGTTAACGGCATTCGATAAAAATGTCCATGAACATGCGACAGATGTAGCTTCATGTTTGCAAGCGCTGGACCGTCCGCTGCGGGTCGCGGGAATGGTGCGAAATACAGGAGAGCCTGGCGGCGGGCCATTCTGGGTCAAGCAAGCGAACGGACGGATCTCACCGGGAATTGTCGAGTCCGCAGAACTCCCTGATCAAATGAAAGGAAAGGGGTCGCATTTCAATCCGGTTGACCTTATTTGTAGCGTTCAAAAGCCGAATGGAGAAGGTGCGTATGATTTAAGTTATTTTGCGGATCAGAATATGTTCTTCACGGCAAACAAGACTTGGAATGGAAAGTCGATTCGAATCTTAGAGCGTCCGGGACTTTGGAATGGCGGAATGGCGCATTGGCTCACCCGGTTTGTGGAAATGCCAAACACAACATTTGCCCCGGTAAAAACGGTTCTGGATTTGTTGAAACCAGAGCGGCAGATATGACCAATGCACCGTTGTGTAAATGAAAAAAGGCCACCCAGATGGGTGGCCTTTTTTATGTGAATATTTCGTGAGAAATCAGTGCTTCATAATCGTCTGATTGAACACGCGGTTGTCATTCAAGATGCGCAAGGCATAGGCACCTGGGTTCAAGTTGTATGTTGGGGTGATATTCACCTTCTGGCCAACAATAGGATTCAATCGAACTTCACGGTGCAACATGTTGCCAGCGAGGTCCATCAAGATAATTTGTGTTTCTCCTTTCAAATCCTTCTTAAAAGTGACTGAAACCTGGTCAACAAATGGGTTTGGATACACAGAGAATGTCGCTCCGAACTCAGTAGCTCGTGCATCAATGGCATCGTTGCTGTATGGGTTACGGTTAGATTCCAGGGCTTCTGTTGTAGCGCGGACCTCTTGGATGCCGACTGCAGTAGAAATGTTGCCGTCCAACTTCCAACCGTTTAAGTACAAGTCGTTTTTCTCATCTGTGTTGTAACGACCTTCGATCACGATGTCTGTTGAAATCGCACGGATTTTAAGGTTGTATCGCTCGCCTTTGTTTACTTCAGCAGTAAGCTTTGAAGTCACCAGGCCATTGAATCCTTCTCGCACCGTTAATTTGGCGCGATCCAAGATGTTTCCGCGAAGATCTTCAATCATCACTTCGATCTTGCCTTGGTTGCTGGACTGCTTCACGATGGCGTAAGCTTTGGTGACGACACCCGCTGCGCATGCATTGAAAGATTGAACAACAACATCGCCTTGGTTGAGCAAAAGAACTTCAGATCCGGTCTGAGCTTTCGCAACACAGTCGTGTTTGAGGTTATCAAAAGGACCAGCAGTCGCGTTCAATGCTGCTGTTTGGGCTTGGGCAGAAATCGCTCCCATAAAGATGGCAGCGGCTGCGAGGGTGTAAAACTTTTGAAGTTTCATGGTATAGAGGTATTAGAATTTTCGAATCGTATTTCGAGTTCTTTTACTCCATGAAATCAGATAAGGTTACAGGATTCTTAAAAAAATCCTGCAAAATACTTATAATCAGTCGATTATATTTTTTATTTAGGGCTAAAGGGAGAGCGTTACATCTGCTTGAATGTAGTCCTCTTTGCGGTCATTTGTGCAGATGACCAATGTGGTTTGCGCCGGAAAGTCCATCAGTTGTTCTCGGTACCAGTCAATGCCGGCTCTATCTAAATTGGCACAGGGTTCATCAAGCACAATGAGTCCTGACGCCGTGCATAGGCTTACGGTCAACAACACCCGCTGTTTCATGCCTGAACTTAATTCAGAGAACCGAACGTGCATGTGGGGCTGCAGTCCAGCGGAATGCAAGGAGGCCACTGGATTTGCACCTTGACGCCAATTCCGGAACGTACCATGGAATCTCAGGATTTCTTCTATGCTCAAGTGGGGATGCAGGGACGTAGATGGCCCGGCAAAGGAAGCCTCGAGGAGGAGCTCCTGCTGGGGCAAGTCGGCGTCATTTTGGTTCCAAGCAATGGTCCCTTCTGTCGCAGTCAATTGCCCGGATAAGATTTTCCCGAGTGTACTCTTTCCACTTCCATTTTGCCCGTTGATCACGGCGTGAGTTCCGGCTTTGATTTCTGAGCTGACTCCACGAAACACGGGCTTCCCTTCCAGAAATTCATGTCCCAATTGATGCAGCTCAATGGCAATGGGAGTGGGCGTTGAAGCTGCCATGATGGTTTAAAATGGCCCGCGGATAATTCCTTTGTCTGAAGCGCTGATGAACCCGAGTATAATGGTTTTTTCATCGCTTTGTGGCAATTCCGTTTCCGCTACGCGCAAGGCTTGAGAGATGTTTCCATTTTGGACGTAAAGGGTTCGGTAGATGTCTTCGATGTTGACGACTTGTTCATTGTCAAACCCTCTTCGGCGAAGTCCAATGCTGTTCACTCCGATGAAAGAAAGTGGCTCGCGTGCAGCCTTGACAAAAGGAGGGATGTTTTTCCTTACCATGGATCCGCCTGCAACAAATGAGTGCTGACCGATTGTGACAAATTGTTGCACTCCGACCATGCCTTCGAGGATGGCCCAATCTTCAATGGTTACATGCCCTGCAATGTTGCCGGAATTGGCGATGATGACATGATCACCTACAAAAACGTCGTGCGCCAAATGGCAGTAGGCCATGAGTAAGCAGTCGGAGCCAACCTTGGTAACCATTCGATCGGCTGTCGCTCGGTTGATGGTCACGCATTCACGAATGATGGTTCGATCACCGATTACGACTTTGGAGTCTTCACCCGAGAATTTTAAATCCTGAGGAATGGCTCCAATGACGGCGCCGGAAAACACCTTACAGTCCTCCCCGATTGTGGTTCCCGAATGGACAACCGCGTGCGGCCCGATCCAGGTGCCGGAGCCGATCTTCACATTGTCTTCGATGTAGGCAAAGGGTTCAATGATGGCTCCATCGGCTATGGACGCGCCGGGAGAAATATGGGCTTGTGGAGAAATCAAGGATGGCATGGAATTCGAGTTTATGATTTGCTTCAGCGCTCCTTGACAATTTGAGCGAGCATTTCTGCCTCTGAGACCAGTTGACCTTTCACATATCCCCGCCCCTTCATGTTCACCAGACCTCGGCGAATGGGAGACATCAATTCCAAGTGGAAAACCAAGGTGTCCCCTGGGAGCACTTTTTGCTTGAATTTGACATTGTCAATCTTCATAAAATAGGTGGTGTAATTCTCGGGGTCCGGAACGGTTTGGAGGGCAAAAATTCCACCTACCTGAGCCATTGACTCGACTTGCAATACGCCAGGCATAACCGGATTTCCAGGGAAATGGCCCTGGAAGAAAGGCTCGTTGATGGTCACATTTTTGCATCCTACAATGGAATCTTCCGTGATTTCGAGAATTTTGTCCACGAGCAAAAAAGGATAGCGATGCGGGAGCATGCTACTGATTTGGTTGATGTCAAAAACCGAAGGCCGATCGACGTCTAGATTAGGCTTACCCATATCTTCTTTGATTTTCTTTTTCAGTATTCGAGCGAAAGCGATGTTGCCTGTATGGCCGGGTCGAGCAGCGAGGATGTGCCCTTGGATGAAATGTCCTGTAAGAGCGAGGTCTCCTGCGATGTCTAGGAGCTTGTGCCGAGCCGGTTCGTTTTGAAATCGCAACGGGGATGTGTTCAATACGCCCGGAACATCTGCCTGGGATTCAAGGGCATCCTTTCCGAGGAGCGTTGCGATTTCGTTCAATTCGTCCTCTTTGTAAGGGCGCTCAAAAAGCACCACAGCATTGTTCAGGTCGCCTCCCTTGATGAGGCCAGCTGCGGCTAATTTTTTGACTTCTTTCAGGAAAACAAACGTGCGGCATTTTGCAATTTCACCTTTGAATTCATCCAGATGATTCATGCTAGCATGTTGCGTGCCGAGGACTGGACTGCGGTAGTCCACCATCACCGTGACTCGAAAATCATCGTCTGGATTTGGGACAGCGAGCATTTCAACATCAATGTCGGAGTCTTCGAAAGCGACATTGGAACGCAATTTATACGTTTTTCGATTCGCGTCTTGGTCTGAGAAGCCAACGCTTTCAATCGCATCGACGAATTCGAGGGCACTGCCATCCATGATGGGGATTTCAGGTCCATCGAGCTCGATCAACGCATTGTCCACTTGGCTTCCGTAAAGAGCCGCTAGGATGTGCTCAGTCGTGTGGACTTGAACGCCGCCTTTTTCGAGTGTGGTTCCTCTCTTCGTGGAGACGACCAAGTCAACATCTGCCTCAATAAAGGGCTGGCCATCCACATCCATTCGGCGAAATTTATAACCGTGATTTTCCGGCGCGGGATGGACGATCATGCGATTGTGGTGTCCTGTATGTAGGCCGATTCCTTCAAAGACAACAGCCTTTTGAATCGTACGTTGCTTTCCGCTGATGCTCATCCTTTTACTTGCTTTTCGAGGTGCTCGATTCTATCGAGTGCGCCATTTTTCAGGAGTTTCCTCAGCTCAATTTGTTGCAATTGATATTGCTTTATGGGAGCCGCAGGCGTTCCTTGCCAGGTAGTATGTGGTTCTTTAATGCTTTTGGTAACCCCCGACTGAGCGGCCACTTTCACGCCGTCGGCTACTGAGATGTGTCCTGCAAATCCCACTTGTCCCCCTATCATGCAATTGCTTCCAATCGCAGTGGAGCCTGCAATACCCGTTTGTGCGGCTATGACCGTGTTTTCTCCAATCGTTACATTGTGCGCAACCTGAATTTGATTGTCCAGCTTCACGCCATTCCCAATTCGAGTGGAACCTAATGTTGCGCGGTCGATGGTGGTGGTCGCTCCGATTTCGCAGTTGTCGCCGATCACGACATTGCCCAATTGCGGAATTTTTTCGTAACGTTCGTCCGATTGAGGAGCAAAACCAAAACCGTCAGAACCGATCACAGCTCCGGGCTGAATGATGCAATGGGATCCAACGATTGATTCTTTTCCGATATAAACACCATTCTGGATGATTGTTCCATTGCCTACTTGGCTTCCAGCCTCAATGATGCTGTGGCTGTGAATCTCACAATTCTCTGCAATCGTCGCGCCGGATTCGATCTGGACAAAAGCACCGATGTAACACTGGTCACTGATTTGCGCATCTTTACTAATGGCAGCAGTGGGGTGGATGCCATGCGGCACAGGCGCCTGCTTCGTTGCCCATTGCAAGAGAGAGGTAAAGGCTGCATAGGGATCCTTAACACGCACGAGACTGAGTTGATTCGGCAGTCCTTGGCTCGGCTTGAAGTCCTCTGCAACAATAGCTGCTGACGCATTTGTGGCGTACAAATGTGGCTCGTAAGTAGGATTGGCTAAGAACGTCAAGTCACTTGGGCCTGCTTCTTCTATTTTGGCCAAGCCTTTGAGCACTACTTTTTCGTCGCCCTCTACCCATCCATGCAGGATTTCAGCAATTTCCTCAGCTGTTTTATGCATGGCTCAAAATTAAGCGGTTCCGACCAATTGAACGCAGTAAGAGTCAAAAAGCTGCGCCCCAAACCGTTTCAAAGTCCAACTTCTCGAGCGGACAGTCCCAATGGGCCTCGCCAATTCGAACCAGTGGAATGTCCAAGACTGCATTGGAAGTGTTTTTTTTGTCTCGGAGCATAAACGACCATAATTCGGAAGGGTTCTGGCTTGTGGACCAGCGCCAGGGGGCTCCATTGCCCTCATTTACCAGCCATTTTTGCAGTTGACGAGCAGCATCGCGCAACGCGCCCTTGTTCGAGGCGTCATCTGCACGAGATGCACTCCATTGCAACGAAACAATCATCCCGACTCCCACAGCGAAACCGTGATCGAGTGGAGTTTTGGACAAGGCTGCGACCGATTCAAGTGCATGGCCGATGGTGTGGCCAAAGTTTAAAATTTTCCTTTCGCCGGTCTCGCGAAAGTCGGATTCAATGATTTTGCGCTTGATGCTGCTGCCTGCCTTGACCAGTTTGTCCCAACTGATATCGGAATCATGTGGCGTTAAATTTCTTAGTTCTTTCCAGAGTAATTCGTCTCCGACGAGAGCGTGCTTGCTTAGCTCCATCCAACCGTTGAGCACTTCACGCTTGGGCAATGTTTTCAGCCAGGTTGAGTCAATCGCAATTTTCGAGGGTTCCGTGAATGTTCCGATACTGTTTTTCAGGCCATTGAAGTTGATGCCGTTTTTTCCACCGATGGCAGCGTCCACCATTCCAAGCAGTGTCGTCGGTATGAGGATGAAATTCAGGCCTCTTTTGTACGTTGATGCAACAAAGGCACCGAGATCCGTTGTGGTCCCTCCACCGATGATAATGAGGGTGTCAAACCTAGTCGCATTGACGGAGTCGAGCCATTGCCATATTTCTTGCGCTCTTTGCATGGATTTACATGCTTCGCCAGCGATGACCCAATGGACATGGAATCGGTTGAATAGTTCAGTGTATGCCGCTGGAACCGGCAAGGATTCGAAGACTGCGTCACTGATAACAAAGTAGTTGGATTCGCCCTGATTGTATTGCAACAGTGCAGAAGGATTGTATTGATATCGATTCTCTGACATGTGCCTCAAGGGTGCTGCAAATTTACTCGATTCTCGAAGAGGAATCTCCAAATGGGAAAATCTGGAGTAAAAAAAAAGACCAATATCTTGGTCTTTTTAGTGGTACTACCGGGATTCGAACCTGGGACACACGGATTTTCAGTCCGTTGCTCTACCAACTGAGCTATAGTACCGCGGGGGCAAAGATACACCAAACTTTTTTCCGTTTGGATCTTTTTTAAGCACACATTCCTTTTTTCTTTTTTCCGAACCTTGTGTCGTTGGAACCTGAATGTCACACGATTAATAACATTAAAATAAAGATGAAAACCCAAATCTAATTTGCAAAATGCTCGACTTCCTGTTACATTCGCCAACATGGACTGCTTTCTCCTGAAATAGGAAATTGTGTTCCAATCATTGATCTCACCAAATTGTTCTGACATGCGTAACTTACTATGCTTGCTTTTTTGTTGTGTATTATCGGGAGTTTCCTACGCTCAAACCCCAGTGGAAACCCCTTCCCCTGGAGTGCCACCGGGGTACTCGCTCTCAGTAGAAAGTTTCGTGGAACATGAGGGTGTTGTTGGTTCTGTTGATTTCGCTGGGTACACCACTTATCGAGTGTACATGGAAATGCAAAACGAATCAGACTTCTTGAGTTGCATTTCAGGTGAGGCGGACAATCCCATGATTTTGAACAGCACTTCGTCACCGGCATGGTACAATGACGAAGCATTTGGTTCAGAAGTAGGGGCTTGGGTGAATTCAGATGTTCTATCCTTTTTCCCAGAGCTTGCCTATGATAGCTGGTTAACCATTGGTTCTGCTCATGCTGCGGAAGGCGTTGAAGTAAATGTCGCTCTTGGTGAGATCGATTTGCTTCAAGAATTTGGTTCAGGGGATAATGTTTTTGTCAATGATGAGACGGGTACGGCGGTTTACACGCTTTTTCCCTGCGACCCAAACGACATGGCTTCTTGTGATATGATTGCCCATGGCGCATTCGCCGGAGATGACTTGCGCGTTCTAGTGGGACAATTCACCACTCAAGGAGAGATTACCGGGCAAATGCAGGTTCAGGTGTTTGTTGAAGGTGAATCCAGCCAAGAATTTCGTGGCGTGATTCCGTTCACTCCATTTGCCCCTGAACTTGTCGTCCCAGGCTGCACAGATGCATCGGCGTGCAACTACTCGGAGGATGCAACGGAGGACGATGGGAGTTGCGATTTCTGCAGTTGCTCAGGTGAGACAGGAGCGTACTCTTTGACTGTTGAAGAGCATGCGGTTGATGTTGTTCCTGGCCAAACGACTTACCGGATTTATCACAATATGGCCAATGATGATGATTTCTTGAGTTCGGTTTACGGAAACGAAGACCAACCATTTAATCTTTCCACCACCACAGGCTTTTACAACAGCCAGTTTGGCGGCACTACCGCTGGCGATATCAATCCAGCGTTTCTTCCCTTTTTCCCTGATTTGTCAGCGGACAGCTGGGTTACAATTGGTATTGAATCCCAAGCTGTTGCACCACAAGTAGCAATTAGTACCGTTGAGAGTGCCGATCAGCCCTGGGTGGGAGCGTTTTCCTTTACCGACGAGTCCAATGGGCAAAACGTCGATATGAACGATGCAACAGGAGGGGCGTGGTACGTTTTGAACGGTACACCCAATGGCCTTCCCGATGAAAATGGCCGGGTGTTGATCATGCAAGTGACAACTGCGGGTGAGATTTCGGGTACAATCAATGTCCAGTCCTTTGAAAACGGTGAGGGTGCTTCTTCCGTTTATTCTACCTACGTGTTTGAAGGCGCGGGAGATTTTGGCCCAGAGGGTGCAGCATGCGGTTGCACGGATTCAGATGCTACGAATTACGATGAGTCTGCTGAATACGATGACGGCAGCTGTGAATTTGCGGTTTCGGGTTGCCAGGACGCCACGGCTTGCAACTACAATGCGGATGCCACCGAAGATGACGGCTCCTGCACGTATGCCGATGCGGGTTATGACTGCGACGGCAACTGCCTCGCGGATGCAGACGGCGACGGCGTATGCGACGAATTTGAAGTAGCGGGTTGCCAAGATGCCACGGCGTGCAACTACAACGCTGATGCGACAGACGAAGATGGATCCTG
>CAJQKK010000094.1 GCA_905478895.1 uncultured Flavobacteriales bacterium
GAGAAGCCTCGAAGCGCCATCTCTCTTTCACGCTTGATACCCGCTTGAGTTGTTTTCAATTGACGAGCAAACAGATAATCGTAAAGAGGATTTGCGCCATCCACGAGGCCTTGCGACCAGAACAAGGTTATTGAGCCTAGACTATTGTATCCGGCGTTCGGATGACGATATCCTGCAGGTAGTCCACTCCACAGCGTTGTGTTTGACCCATTCCATGACGGCGAATTTGCAGCATCAACTTTCAACCTGGTGCCAATGTTCTCTGATGCTCCTCGCCAGCTTTCTGAGCTTAGTTCAGAAGTGGACATCCCTAAATTTAATTCGAGGTCTTGCCAATCTGAATCTGACGGAACTTTCCAATTGAGGGGGCACAATTTTCTGTTATCCAAAACAGCGTAACCATTGTAAAGAAATCCAAAAACAGAACTATTCTCATCTGTATTTTCATAAGCTGCAATGGCCCCAGAATCATCGTTCGCGAGAGCAAACCAATCGGTATTCCCCTCGACTATGGCCACGGAATCACCATTCAAGTAAAAACTGGTCCGCAGATTCTCCGCAAACCAGCACTGATCCCCAATCTGCACCGTAGCGTAATCGTAGCCGTGGTAGTTCATCGGATCGCCGCAACTGAATTCGCCTGGTTCAGGCTCCTCACACACCGTTCCAAAGGATGAAAGCAATTCCATCAAGTCGTTGATCCCTATGACGCCGTCGCCGTCCAAATCCTCTTGGCAGGTGATTACGGGCAAGCATTGGCTGGCCGTTTCGTCCCAAAAGGTGCCAGGACCGCAGGCATTGCCATCCACAGCGAATTCACAAGGCAGCGGTCCACAATTCTGCGTTTCCAGGTTCCACACGGTGCCATTCGCGCAAAGACTGCTGCCCTCAATGCAATCTGACAAGCCAAATGGAGGGTAGGTGCATGAGCCGTCGTCACAAGTCGCTTCGGGGTCGTAATTGCAGCCAGTCGATTCGGCACAACCGAAAATCAACGAAATCGATGGAATTTCTGAACTCACTTCACAGCTGAATCCATCGCCAAAAATTTCAGCGGTAACTGAGCCCGTAGCGTCGAAATCCAATAGCAGGGTATCCTGTCCTGGGACCTCATCCCATAAAACTTCTACGGATTCTTCTAAACCAACCATAATGGTGTTTTCCGTCCAAGAAGTTCCATTGCACTGGCCGTGGTTTTCATAACCAGAAGCATCTACAACGACAGTACCTTCTGATTCATTGAAATGATAAAGGCCTACAGTAAACTCATCGTTTTGGAATTCAATGGTCAAGGGTGTGAACTCCGATTGGTATCTAGCGGTATTTGAAATCCGTAATTCGTCCATGAATCCCGTGAGTCGGCTGGAACTGCTACCTCCACCGCCCCATGTGTGTCGATTGATAACCACGTCTTCAGAGAATCCAGCCGAAAATACTTCACCCAAATTTTCAGTATTCGAATCCATCAGCTCTCCATCTAAGAAATAACGCACCACTGTCCCGTCGTAGGACATTGCGATATGAGACCATGACCCATTTGTCAGAAGCATCTGGGAGTCGTCAGAATCCCAATAATCCCAATTGCCATGTCCTTCTGAACCGGAGAGAAACCCGTTCCAGGTTCCATGGGCATTTTCGAGGCTAAATCCTTCACCTGCATAGTATTCATTTCCGACAATCGTCTCGTCCCCTCCGGAGAACCCCAATTGATAATACCAACATTCAACAGTGATGGCCTCGGGGAAATTTGCGAGCGACTCAGTGAGTGGGATGCGCACGTAATTCCCAGAAGAGAAACTGAGAGCACTTTGATTCCCCGTTAGTTCCGGTACTATTACGATTGCAGAAATTAAACTGTCGTCACAAAGTGAATCTGTACCCCACATGATTTCAGGATAAATGCATATGCCATCACTCCAGAGGGCGTTGGGATTGTAATTACACGCAGTTGGATCCATACATCCAGCGCATGAACTGTTATCACCACCGCAAATGCCGCAATTGTCATTTTCTTGGCAGCTGCCGTCGTCGCCCGTGGCTTCTGGGTTGAAGTTGCATGCGTTGGAGTCGGTGCAGCCTGGAATGGGCAATTCAGCGTTGTACAGAGCGAGGATTTCTTCTTCGGTGAGCGCGCGGTTCCAAATGCCGATGTCATCTTGTTTTCCATTGAAGAAGAAATGGTGGGTGTTGCCACCGTAATAGATGTACTTGCCTATCAAAAGAAGGTCATCGTATGAATTGATATTTTGTGTGGATGGTTCTGAGGCAATAAGCATCCCATTTTTGAAAAGTTGGACGGTTTGCTCGTCATAACTCAGCGCTATATGTGTCCATTCATTTACTATGCTGGAAGTAGAACCGAGGGCCATAAATCCTAAGTGCACACCTGGTTGCTGCGAATTATTTAATTCAAGACTAAAATCAATGTTATTGTTATTTCTCCGTTGGAGGAAAGCGCTTTCGCTTGTAGGGTAAACTTCAGACCATAAAGAGATGGAAATCCCATTTTCAAAGCCTTCACCGAAATTCGGTACTGCGACATGATTGTCTACTGCAACTTCTGTCCTATCCGTTCCTGGAACAGGAGCGCCAAGAAATTCAAGCGCTGAGTTTAGATTTCCGTCGCGGTCAATTGTCGCAGATGCACCGACGACAGTTCCATCATTCCCGTTCCCACTTTCATCATTGGCATTCCCATTGAACGGATACCACGCCACCAACCCCTCGGTCGGCACGTAATCGGGTACATTTTGAGCAAAAGCATTCAAGCATAGGCAGCACAGTGCCATGCAAAGGGTTATCAGTTTGATTCGCATCACAGTAAATTTGGTTAATGCGAATATAATCAAATGTCAATTAAACCCTTCAGGAACAGACATTAGAGCGACAACTCCTGCCAACTTGCTCGAACTCCAAGGCATCTCAATTCCGTATGGATTTGAGCGTGGAGCGACTGCTTTGGAAGTGATCCATTGCGGTGGCGCAGGATTTAACAGTACAGGCCTTTTGGAAAAACATCGCTTGAACCCAGAAGATGCCATTCACCCCAATAGGGCTCTTACCAACTTTCGTTAGTCTTTGTGCAACTGGACTTTAATCGCAGCCAAACCACGCGGTCCCTGCTCCACCTCAAACGAGACTTTCGAGTCCTCTTTGATTTCGCCCTCTACGTTGTTGATGTGCACAAAAATGCTCTCCCGAGAATCCAAATCTCGGATAAATC
>CAJQKK010000095.1 GCA_905478895.1 uncultured Flavobacteriales bacterium
GGAGCCGCAGGAGCGATTGAAGGCATTGCATGCATCTTAGCCATCAAGAATGGCATCATCCCACCGACAATTAATTTTGAGCACTCGGATGACCAGTTGGATCAAAAGTTGGATTTCACATTCAACAAAGCAAAAAAGCGCAACGTGCGAGCGGCCCTTTCGAATACATTCGGATTCGGAGGCCACAATGCTTCCGTTTTGTTTCGCGAACTTTTATAACGGTTTTTTCAGTGGGGTTGCTCGATTCCAGGAGGTTGCGGGAATTGAAATCTCGTGTTTCAAAGCCAAGTGCGTTTGATTCTTTTGTTCGCGCCGAATTCGGCGTGAGGCCATTGCAGCACGCATGGTATGAAGAGGCGATGACGCACGCTTCACTATCACCTTACCTGGAGGACCACCAAAATGCCAACGAGCGATTGGAATTTTTGGGAGACGCCGTGCTTGGGGCGATGGTCGCCAAGCAAGTTTTTGATTCATTCCCCGAAGATGAAGAAGGACCGTTGACCCAACGCAAGGCCCAAATGGTCAGCCGCAAAGCGTTGAATCAAATTGGTCAATCGATGGGGTTGGAATCATTCATACGCGCCAAAATGGGCAACCGAGAAATTCCTGCCACTGTGGTTGGCAATGCCCTTGAGGCCCTGATCGGCGCGATTTTCATTGATCACGGATACCGAAAAACGGAGCAAGGGGTTCTGCGGATGTTTGAACGGCATCCGTTGAATTCGGGCGCTTTGATGGAATCCGATTTCAAAACCCAAATGCAAGAGTGGGCCCATCAGTCATCGAAATCGTTGGAATACCGATTGATCGGCGAAGCGATGGTTGAAGGCCGAAATGTTTATCAAATGGAGTTGGTGTTGGACGGGCACATTATGGGCAAAGGCCACGGCTTTTCAAAGAAGGGCGCTGAGCAGGCTGCAGCCGAAGACGCAAGCCAGAACATTCCACTGTAATTGTGGATGTTAATGCTCGTACCATGCCGCTGAAACGTAAATCTCAAGGTATATTTGCCGCAGATGCAATGGCTTGACGACGATTTTGCAGATTCGTGCGATTTTGAACTGATTGGATTGAGTAGTCACCTTCCTCCACAGCGTTTGTGTTGGGAGTTGAACCGTTCAATGGGATGGAGTTTGGAATTCAGTCATTTGCTTGAGATCGCACACAAGAAGATCAATTCAAGCCATGCTGTATACCGGTTCAATGAAACCGGAGATGCAGGCCATGGTGCTTTCCACCTCGTGGAGAACAAGTTGCCCGAAGGCATTATTGCTCGATTTCAGGGGGCATCTGCGCTGGACTACCTCCTCCATTTGGGGGAAGGATGTGAGCAGGCCGTGGGTTTGGTTCCTGCGTTGCGCAAGGTGAATGGAGTGAATTATGTCCAGGAACTGGACCCACTGCATTCGGGAGCCATTGAGCATTTGGCTTTGATTGATTTAGAGCCAAAGTTGGATTAGTAAGATTGAAGAGAAAGAAATGAAACGAACGAAAATTGTAGCGACAATGGGCCCCGCTTCCTCGTCAGAGGAAATGCTCCAGGCACTCATTCAAGCAGGAATGAATGTGGCGCGTTTGAATTTTTCGCATGGCGAATACTCGGTGCATGGGCAAACGATTGCCAACGTGCGTAAGGTGGATGAGGAATTGGGAACGCACACTGCTTTGTTGGCGGATTTACAAGGTCCAAAGTTGCGTGTATGCGACATTGTCGGTGGTGAAATGAAGTTGGTGAATGGCGAGGAATTGATCATTCGCACGGGAAATCACGACGGAGAAAATGGCGTCGTTTATACCACCTACAAAGAATTTGCTCGGGATGTGAAGCCTGGCGAGCCGGTGCTCATGGACGATGGGAAATTGGAGTTGAAAGTATTGGAAACGGATGGCAAAGGGGAAGTCCGATGTGAAATCATTCACGGAGGTAAATTGAAGCCAAGGAAAGGGATCAACTTGCCTTCCACAGCTATTTCGCTTCCATGCATCACCGAAAAAGACGAAGCTGATTTGGCCTTTGCCTTGGAAAATGATGTGGATTGGGTGGGACTTTCTTTTGTCCGAAACGCGAGCGACATCATTGACCTGCGCAACCGCATCGAGGCGGCGGGAAAGCACGCGCGGATTGTCGCCAAAATTGAGAAGCCCGAAGCCTTGGAGGACTTGGACGAAATCCTGAGCATGACCGATGCAGTCATGGTGGCGCGCGGTGATTTGGGGGTGGAGATTCCCAAGCAAGAGGTTCCATTGGTGCAAAAAGACATCATCAAGAGGTGCATGTTGCTCGGTCGTCCCGTCATTGTAGCGACGCAAATGATGGAGTCGATGATTGAACATTCGGTGCCGACCCGGGCCGAAGTCAATGATGTTGCCAACGCTGTGCTTGATGGCGCCGACGCTGTGATGCTGAGCGCAGAAACATCAGTCGGGGCATTTCCCGTTGAGGCGGTGGAGGCTATGACCGATATCATTCACTCGATGGAAGGCCATGATGCGATGTTCAATCACGAACGTCCGCCATTGAGCCCGGATGACGACCGATTCATTAGTGATAGCATGTGCTACAATGCCTGTCGCTTGGCAAAACGGGTCAATGCGAAGGCCATTGTGACGATGACTTTCAGTGGATACACGGCGGTGCAAGTCTCGAGTCAAAGGCCGAAAGCACATGTCTATATGTTCACAGCAAATAAAAAAGTGCTGGGACAGATGTCGCTGGTGTGGGGCGTAACGGCCTTTCCCTATTTGAAAATGGTGAGTACCGATCATACCATAGCGGACATCAAGTTTGAGCTGACGAAAATGGGGGTTGTGGCCAAGGGAGATTTTGTCATTCACCTCGCGAGCATGCCCATTGCCGAAGCTGGAATGACAAACATGGTCAAGCTGAGTCAAGTGTAGAAAAATCAGGGGTTTAGTATTCGCATCCTCCTTGGGTTGGTGCTATCTTCGCGGCAGCGCTCGCGCGCAACGTAATGGCCATCAGCATGAGTGATTCTCCTCAACAATCTTATTTCCCTGAGCGGGGTTCCTTGAATTTGCCAGATGTCGCAAGTGATATCTTGCAACGATGGGAGCGTGAAAACACGTTTCAGCGCAGCATTGATACGCGCCCAGAAGACCGTCCTTATGTCTTTTTTGAAGGCCCGCCATCAGCCAATGGCAAACCGGGAATTCACCACGTGATGGCCCGTGCCATCAAAGATATTTTTTGCCGGTTTCACACCCTCAAAGGGTACCGTGTGGAACGCAAAGCCGGTTGGGATACCCATGGATTGCCGGTTGAATTGGGCGTCGAAAAGGAACTTGGAATCACCAAGGAAGACATCGGTGTCAAACTGACCATCGAAGAATACAATGAAGCTTGCCGAAAGGCGGTGATGCGGTATACGGATATCTGGAATGATCTCACCCACAAAATGGGGTACTGGGTGGATATGGAGTCGCCGTATGTGACCTATGAGAACAAGTACATTGAAAGTGTCTGGTGGCTGCTGAAGCAATTGGACAAGAAAGATTTGCTGTACAAAGGCTATACCATTCAGCCGTACAGCCCTGCAGCGGGAACCGGATTGAGTTCCCATGAGCTCAATCAGCCTGGAGCGTACCAAGATGTGAAGGATACGACGGTCGTTGCTCAATTTCGAGCGCTCCCGGACTGTGCGGGACGCATTCTAGAACACGCGGGTTCCGAAAAAGCGGCTGCACTGGCGCATTTGCCGGTGGATTTCTTGGCTTGGACCACGACTCCCTGGACATTGCCCTCCAACACGGCATTAACGGTTGGTCCCACGATTGATTATGCTTTGGTGGTGACGAAAAATCGGTACACGCAAGAAGAAGGTGTAGTGGTTTTGGCTTCGGAACTGGTTGGGAAACATTTCGGAGGAAAAAAAGCGCCTGAACACGAAGTCATTGCACAGATCAAAGGCACCGATTTGTGTGGAGCACGTTACGAGCAATTGCTGGATTGGGCGGAACCCATGGAGCGTGTAGAGCAGGCATTTCGGGTCATCCCAGGGGATTTTGTGACAACCGAAGATGGAACGGGAATTGTACACACGGCACCGACTTTTGGAGCGGATGATGCCCGAGTGGCTTCCGCCGCGGGTGTTCCTCCGCTGCTGGTGGACGATGGATCTGGTCATGGAGTACCGTTGGTGGACATGCAAGGCCGTTTCCGAGCAGGCGTCGGGCCATTCGCGGGGCGATTTGTAAAGCAGGAGTACTATGAAGCGAACGAAGCTCCAGAACGCTCAGTGGATGTTGAGATTGCCATCTTATTGAAGGAGCGAAGCCAGGCCTTTTTGGTAGAGAAATACGAGCACAATTATCCGCATTGCTGGCGAACAGATAAGCCCGTGCTGTACTACCCTCTGGACAGCTGGTTCGTGCGTTCCACGGCTGCGAAGCAGCGTATGCAAGAGCTGAATGACACCATCCGGTGGAAGCCGGCCAGTACAGGTAGTGGACGGTTTGGAAAGTGGTTGGAAAACCTGAATGATTGGAACTTGAGTCGCTCGCGGTTTTGGGGCATTCCAATTCCCATTTGGTCCACGGAAGACGGTTCCGAGCGAATTTGCATTGGTTCGGTGGAAGAGTTGAAAGAGGCTTGTGCAGCATCTCTGCAAGCCGGTTTGATGCCATCCAATCCGTTGAAAGAATTTGCGCCTGGAGACATGTCCAAGGAGAATTACGAAGCATTTGACCTTCATAAGCACTCCGTGGACGGCATTGTGCTTGCGTCGTCAAAGGGTGAACCCATGCACCGAGAAGCCGATTTGATTGATGTTTGGTTTGATAGCGGATCCATGCCCTACGCCCAATGGCATTACCCATTTGAAAACAAGGATCGGATTGACGGAGCAAAGTCTTTTCCAGCGGACTTCATTGCGGAAGGAGTGGATCAAACCCGGGGATGGTTTTACACGCTGCACGCTATTGGCACCATGGTGTTCGACTCCGTGGCATACAAGAGCGTTGTGAGCAATGGATTGGTGCTGGACAAGCAAGGATTAAAAATGTCCAAACGATTGGGCAATGCGGTAGACCCATTTGAAACGCTCGAGAAATACGGCCCGGATGCAACGCGCTGGTACATGATCAGCAATGCGCAACCTTGGGACAACCTGAAGTTTGATGCGGACGGCATCGTTGAAGTACAACGTAAGTTTTTTGGCACGCTGCACAACACCTACAACTTCCTCGCCCTGTACGCTAAAATTGATGGCTACAGTGGGACCGAGGCACTGATTTCTGTGCAGGATCGTCCGGAGATTGATCGTTGGATCCTCTCGCGGTTGCATTCCTTGATTCAAGACGTGGATGCGGCCTACGGGGAATTGGAACCCACCAAAGCTGCGCGTGCCATTCAGGAATTCACCATTGATGAGCTGTCCAATTGGCATGTCCGATTGTCGCGAAGGCGCTTTTGGAAAGGGGAGATGAGCGAAGACAAATTGAGCGCATATCAAACCTTGCACGAATGCCTGAAGGCCCTCGCCATCATGGCTTCACCGATTGCACCTTTTTATTGCGATCGATTGCATCATGACATCAATCCGGGGGCGGATTCGGTTCACCTCATGGCATTCCCGGAAGCAGACGCGCAGTGCATTGATCAAGAATTGGAGGAACGGATGAAGTTGGCCCAACAGATCAGTTCCCAGGCGCTTTCGTTGCGGAAACGTGAAAAAATCCGCGTCCGGCAACCGCTGCGGCGCATTCTTGTCCCCGTGCTGGATGAAACGGTGGAGCGCCGAATTCGTGCAGTTGAGCAGTTGATTTGCGGCGAAATTAACGTCAAAAAGGTGGAGTTACTGAAGGATGATTCGGATTCAGAAGTCTCCATTGTGAAACGTGTGAAGCCTGATTTTAAGGCCTTGGGCCCTCGCTTTGGAAAACGGATGAAGTCCATCGCATCCGCCGTGAATGCGCTCGATGCTGATGGGATCATGGCCTTGGAGCGAAACGGCGAAATCGAGGTGCTTCCTGACGACGGTCAAGGTCCTGCTGTGATTTCAACTTCGGATGTGGACATCATGACCGACGACATCCCAGGATGGTTGGTTTCAAGTGCATCGGGCGTGACGGTAGCGCTGGACATCACATTGGACGAAGAATTACGTTCTGAAGGGTTTGCCAGGGAGTTGATCAACCGCGTTCAGAACGTACGAAAGGACCACGGTTTGGAGGTCACGGACAAGATTAAGTTGACCCTCGACGCCAGCGACGATATTCGTTCTGCGATTGAAGGCAATTTGGATTATATTCGGGTCGAAACTCTCACAGATGTGGTGAGTTGGCAGAAGCCAGCAGACGGCACAGAAGTGGATTTGGGCGACGGGATTACCCTGCACATTGGAGTAGAAAAATTGAACGGAACATTGAGCAATGGCTGAAACACGATACACGGACTCAGACTTGAAAGAATTTCAAGTCTTGATCGACAACAAGTTGAAAACAGCGCGTGAGAATTACGACGAGTTGCAACGTGCGCTTTCGCATCAGGACGACAACACCACGGATGACACCTCTCCCACATTTAAGATGATGGAGGATGGATCGGAAACCATGAGTCGTGAAGAGACCGCTCAGTTGGCTGCGCGTCAAGAGAAATTCATTCGGAATTTGGAGAATGCATTGCTTCGCATCCGAAACAAGACCTATGGCATTTGCCGGGTCACCGGCAAGTTGATTCCGAAGGAACGTCTGCGATTGGTGCCCCATGCAACGATGTCGATTGAGGCGAAGAACAAGCAATAATCGCCCACAACCCCAGTCCATTGCAGACCCCCAGAACCTTTTTAGGCTGGATTTTTTTGGTTGTTCTGCCCCT
>CAJQKK010000096.1 GCA_905478895.1 uncultured Flavobacteriales bacterium
CTACATTCGATCCGCTTCTCACGATGCCTCTGCGTCGATCTATATCCGCATCACGGAAGGACGGGGTGCGCAGTTCCGATTCAATACAGGACACCGGCTCAACAAGGCCTCAAGTTGGAATGCCAAGACGCGCAGTGTTCGCAGCGTCGCCTGTGAGTCTTACGAACTCCTCAACTTGCAACTGCGCCGTTTGGAGACTACGATTGAAGCCAAGGCCATCGAAGCCAAATCAAAAGGCCAAGTGCGCTCTAAGGGGTTCTATGGAGCGATTGTCACGTCCTTCTCGCTCATCGAAGAAGCCGCTACCAAGCGCACCTCCCATTGGACCATCCTGGAGGCGTTTCAGGAATTTCGAGACCAGGCCTTGGCTACCAACTCTCCGTTTACAGGAAAACGCCTCAAGGCCTCCACACTGGAAACATACTGCGGGACCGCGCGGCACATCGCCCACATCGGATTGGGAGACACTCCCCTGGCGATGATCGACATCGAATGGTACACTGCCTTCATGGTGCGGTCTGAAGATGGTGGGTTGAATCAAACCCCTCTGAGTTTGAATTACATCGGAAAGCACGTCAAGAACATTAAACGCGTCTTGGGCTACTCCGAGGAATTGGGACAGGTGGTACATCGGGCCTATCGCTCCAAATCGTTCAAAGTCCACCAAGAAACCGTCGATGACATCTACCTCTCAACTGCGGAATTGGAGGCGATTAGAAGCCTTGACTTGTCCTCCCACCGCCCAAGCCTTGCCTTGACACGTGATTTGTTCCTAGTGGGCTGCTTTACGGGCTTGCGTGTGTCAGATTACTCCCGACTTACTGCTGACCACATCAAGACCTTTCAAGGAACCCGACTCTTCTCCATCAAAGCACAGAAAACAGATCACCTCGTTCAAATTCCCATTCATCCGCTCGTAGAGAAAATCCTCTTGCGCTATGATGGAGTGCCGCCCCCCTATCAAGCGGATCAAACCATCAACCGTCACTTGAAGGAGCTGGGGGAATTGGCGGGCATACAGGCCCCGATTGAATTGGACCGCACGCAAGGCGGACAAGCCGTGAAGCAGGTCTTGCCCAAGTATGAACTCATCAAGAGTCACACCGCCCGTCGATCCTTCTGCACCAATGCCTATCTCGCAGGCATGGACTCGTTGGACATCATGGCCATCTCAGGACACAAGACCGAGAAAGCGTTCTTGAGGTACATCAAAGTCTCGCAGGAAGAGCGCGCTAAACGGATTGCGGAGCATGGGTTTTTTCAACCTCGGTAATCTCAATGCTTATTTCGGGTTTTTCCACCGATGATAGTGCGGTGGCTCGTGCAGAATTGCGGTCAGCTCTCAAGGATGTTTTGTATGATGAGGTTGAACAGATCCCTCATCGATTGGATGAGTTGGAGACGAAGGACCGACTGGAACTACTCGTGAAGTTGATGCCTTATGTCTTTCCAAAGGTGCAGCCGGTTTCGCAGTCGTTGGATGAGCCGATTGGGTGGTAAGATTCACACTCTTTAACTCTAATCCTGTTGGCTAAACAATCCCTTCACACGCTAAGGGGACGCGTTGACGCTGTCAAGATTGTAATGGGTCGATTCTTGGGTTAAGTTTGGTGAAACAACTCGGATGAAAAAATTACTCAAACTCTTTTTAGGCTTTACACTGTTGACCATGCTTTTGGGTGTGATAGGAATCCTTGGTGGATGCGGCAATTCTGAGGCGAGAAAGGCCGAAAAACAGAGAACGGACAGTATCGAACAAGCAAAGGCGGACAGTATTCAAATTGCGGAAATCGCCGCCGCGGAACAAGCGGAAATTGCCGCCTTCGAAAAGGAAAAAAGTAATTACAATCGAACAGTTGAACTGAGAGAAAAATACCTGAATTTCAAGTATGTCTTTCCCGAAAACTCGGATTTTCTTGCAGAAAACGGAACGGCAAAAGCCCTCGACGGCACTGATGGAAATTACTTTGTTGCATACTTCAAAAAAGGTGACCTGACTGTCGTAATGAACAAAAAAACCGATCGGTTCGAAAATATTTGTTCAGGTCGCAATTCAAACTTGAAGTATGATCAAACGGCTAAATTGTCGAAGTTGTTGAACAAAAGGATGGAATATTACGATTTTCAGGACGACCTCAGTTCAACGCGATACGGAAAGACGGAAAGGCTTGGCCAACAAAACTGTTTTGGCGTGGACTGTTGCGAATACTACCCCAAAGGGAATTTCACGGTAATCACTCTTTTCGAAAGTGGCGAAGGGGAAAGAGCTGATATGAAGACATTGAAAAAAATCGCAATGGGTAAGGTTCCAAGGTTGGCGGAATACTAAAATTCTCAGAATGAAAACTTTGACATTAATCACGCTCTTGATTTCTCCATTGTTTGCGTTTAGTCAAATCGAACCCGAACTCCGACAAGGACCTTGGATTGAACATTATGACAATGGCCTAGTAAAACTTGAGGTCAATTACGTTGACGGTATAAAATCAGGGATTGAAAAAACTTACTTTGACAACGGGCAATTAAAAAAACATTCGTTTTATGAATCCGGTTTGATTCAAGGAAGGAGCATTCATTATTACAAGAATGGCGTGGTCAGTAGCGATGCTAATTTTTTGAATGGAGAATTCCACGGTGAAGTCCAGAATTATCACGAGAATGGTGAATTAAGATTGGAAGCCACTTTTATTGAAGGCAAAGAGGATGGGACACTTACAATGTATCGTTCTCATGGCGTCCTGGATAGAGTCATTACATATTCACTCGGTAACAAACTGAGCGAGCAAAAATTTGACTATGATGGGATGCCTTATCCCGAGGAATCCCAAAAGAAAGGTCGAAGAAATAAGTGATTAGAATTCCAACCGCCACTTGGCGTTCCATCGACTCAATACCGACGCGAAAACCTCGTGACCATTGTAAGGTGTGCCGTCTAAAAGCAGCTGTTGAATAATTGAAGGGATCAATCCTGAATTCGAATTCCCAAGTATTTTTTTTTTCGGCAAAAACAAGCGACTGCAAATCAACTAGACACACCCATCAATTCATCCTTGCACCGTTCATCAACCGCCTCAAATTAGGGGCATGAACGACATCAAAACCATCGAAGAACTGAGAGTGTGCCACGAACGATTGAAGGAGGTTGTGACGGCCTTAAAACGGCTTGAGGAACGGACAAAGAATCAAAGGGTTAAGCCCCCCACAAACCCACGTTTTTAATCCCGAACGCAACGAACTGACTTACCAGCATACATAGCAGAATTGAATCGCCTGACAGTCGAGAATGAATAAGAGAGGGCCCGGTATTTGGCCCCCCCCGAAGTTGTTGAAGTCCACCAAGACCCGTAAGTGCCAGCATTATTTTCATACCCCGAACCACCAGCCAAACCACTAAAACCACTTGAATTCGATCCATTAGCATTTTCCCGCCAACCAAAGGTCGACTTCATTTGCATACCCTGGTCTGTGCCACGCCATCCATTGTTGTCTGCCTCAGACTCCGCCATACCCAATTCCATTTCAAGCGTCATCCACTCTCCGTCGGTAGGCACGTGCCAACCACTTAGGCATAACCCGCGACCATCCAAAACCGCATATTGATTATACAAATAACCGTACTCTTCTAATGCCCAGGTTGTATCACAAGCATCACCATCTGGTGAGAAATGTTGGCATCCCCACTCCCAATCACCAGAATAATCGCCGAATATGTACATCGCACCTTCAACAGTTGTTTGATATTCAGAATAAGTCAAATCGGCAATTAGGGAATCCCCATTCGCATACACCTCTGTTCTCAGATTTTCCGCAAACCAGCATTGATCACCAATCGCCACGAGATCGTACGTGTAACCTTCGTATGCTACGCTCCACAGTCCACCGCATTGTTCTGGACCTCCAAAAATGCAACTACCATCATCTTCAGAAGCGTAAAAGTCAAAATTCTCAGCCGTTGGATCTGTGCATCCAGGATTCGAGCAAACGAAAGTGAAGGTCGTGTCAGGAATCTCAAACACATACCACTCTTCAATGGCCTCAACAAAGGTTGAATCCGTCGTGAATGTGATGGTATCAACGGCCAATACTTGAGGCCCTGGACCATCGCAGACCCCGCAACCATCATCCACACAGTCATCCTGCGAATCCCATATCCCATCACCATCCAAATCCTCATCCCCGAAGTACCCAAGAAGACCCAACAAGTCGTTGACGTTGACGTAACCGTCACAATTAACATCGGGGTTCAGGCATTCATCCTGCGCACTGAGGTTCAACCCCAACGCAACAGCAAACAAGATGGTCAGTAGCTTTTTCATTATTCGGTGTCTTTGAGGCAGCGGACCGAACAACCGGTATTGAACGTAGCTTCATCAGTTCTGAAAACACGATCTTGATCTGTTTCAAGGGATCGACGGATAGCGTATGTTCCGCTAATTGCTGTTGACGACCAGAAATTACCAACTCCATTCCAAAAATAGTAAGCCCCTGCAGCATACATCCCGCCAGTCATACCCGAAAAACCACTCAAATTGTCCCCATCCCACGAAGGAGGTTCGGATTTCATCTGGGCACCTTGGTCTGTACCACGCCATCCAAATTCCGACGCTACTGACTCACTCATTCCAAGTGCCATTTCAAGTGTTATCCATTCCCCGTCTGTAGGCACATGCCAGTCATTTGGACACAATCCGCGCTCATCGTAAACGGCATACCAGTTGTACAGGCGGCCATAAACGGCCAAATAAACTTCGTTGTTGTATAAAAAACCTTGCGCTCCTTCTGTAGTAGAACCAAGCCCAAGAGGAATTGCATTGCCGTTTGCGTAATACTCGGAGCGGAGGTTCTCCGCAAACCAACACTGTTCGCCGATTTGAACTGTAGAATAGTCATAATAATCGTGTGAGATAGGGTCTCCACAAGTAGTGAAACAAGTTGAGTTGTCTCCATTAGGAACACCACATCCATCTAAGCATGTTGAGTTGTCTCCACCACAAACTCCACATTCATCGAGCACGTTGCCATCACAATCACATGCGCCGTCAGCGATGCCTTCACCACCGCAAATTCCGCACTCATCCAAAACGTTGCCGTCGCAATCACATGTTCCTTCGGCGTAACCAGAGCCTCCACAGATACCGCAAGCATCAATGAACTCGCACGAACCATCATCCTCAGTCACCGTTGGGTTGTAGTTGCACGCCAAGGGATCGGTGCAACCTGGGCAAGTACCAAACTCGCATGAACCATTGTCTGCAATAGTGGCTTCGGGGTCATAGTTGCAGGCAAATTCATATAAGCAACCAGCGCAAGACTCATATTCACAAGACTCATCCTCCTCAGTAGCTTCAGGATTGTAATTGCAAGCACCCTCTTGCATACAGCCCGAAACCTCTTCTTCGTCGCAATAGGTGTCGTCGTCAGCGTTATTCAGGCAATTGCCTTGACAATCGAAATAATCCGCTCCAAACAAATCAACAGGATACTCACAGGAGCCATTTTCCTGAATCGCTTCAACGTCATAATTACACGCGGTTTCATCGGTACAGCCTGGGCAGTAGAAAACACAGGAACCATCATCTATGGACCCTGGATTGTAATTGCATGCATTGGGCAAAGGACAACCGTATATGATGCAAGACCCATCATCCTCGGTGGCAAGCGGGTTGTAGTTAGAGGCCTCACTACTGGTGCAGCCCTCCACCTCAAACAAATCGCAAATGCCATCGGAGTCCGTGTCAGTCAGACAGTTCCCGTCGCAGTCGTATGCCGCATTAGGTTCACTGCCATCACAATCACATTCCCCATCAGCAATGCCTTCACCGCCACAAACGCCGCACTCATCCAAAACATTACCATCGCAATCACATGTTCCTTCAGCATAACCAGAACCTCCGCAGATACCGCAGGCATCCAGATAGAAACAGGAGCCATCTTCTTCTGTTGCTCCTTCAGAGTAGTTACAAGAAAGAGTATCCGTGCATCCAAATGTCTCAAACTCATCACATACACCATCGCCATCTGTGTCCGCCAGGCAGTTGCCATCGCAGTCATAGCTAATCAACGGATATTCGCAGAGGGCACTATCAGTCAAAAAACAAGGGCTAAAGTTGCAGGCCAAAGAGTCTCCGCAACCCACAGCCGCTCCAGAGGGAACGAAGTAAACATCAAATAATTCCTGCAGTTCAAAGGCAGAACCGTTCCAAGGAATTGGATTGAGAGGATACAACGCGTTATTGATGGTCATTGTACTCTCACAAAACGACAACGTGCTATTGTCAAGAATTTGTAGAAGTGCCGCTCCTGAACTCGCCCCAAATTCTGCCAAGAGATAAGCCTCATCGTCACTTGAAAAAACAATGGTTGGAGCGCCTTCAGAGTGGTCGAGAACAAACTCGTTGTCATCCCATAGATCAATCCCATCGGGGCATCCATTGAGTACCGACGGAGCACCTATGAGAAATGCATCATCGTCTTCGAATAAATTTGTAATGATGAAATCGCATGAGCCATCATCCTCGGTGGCGTCAGAGAGATAGTTGCAAGCGAATTCATTGGTGCATCCGACTACCTCAAAGCAGACACAGTCGTCAATCCCATCCTCGATGCAATCGCCATCTAAATCTTGTGTGTCAAAAAACGACAGAAGGCCCAGTAGGTCATTCACATTGATATGCCCATCCCCATTGCCATCATACGCACTCAAACAATCCGCTTGATTTGATTGAGCGCTCAAGGACATCGCCCAGAAGCACGCAAACGCGGTGAGTAAGTGTTTCATCATGTGACCTTTGCCATACAAGATAACGATTTTAGAACAAACACCTTAGAAACAAGACCACCGCTCAGCCACAGATGTTATATCGGTAACTCCTACCGACTTGTGTGAACTCGATTTCGCCACGTTCTCGCATGGCTTTTAGGGTTGGGCGGCTCACTTGGAAGTGATCCTGGGCAGTGGCTGATTTTTGCCAACAAGGACCATTGTTAGATACCGCTCCTTCTTCCTCCAGCTGACTAGAAAGTTGAACCATTACTTTTTCAGCCACACGATCCGCAAGAGCATCCATGAACTCGTCATCGTTGTAGGTGTGAATTTCAATTATTTTTTTACGGCTCATATTGAGGAAAGGGATTACGGGTAGGTCAGAAGCGATTACGGGTAGTACCCGTATAAAATTACGGGTCACTCTTCTTCTGTACTAAACCATGAAGGCATCTTATTTGGCAATTGCGGCGCTGTTACATGGACTTCTGTTGCCCTAGGAGTAATGAAAGGAAGCAACTTTACTATGGCGTGCAGGTAACTCGATTTATTCGATTCGAACAACTCCAAAAGGGCCTCCTCGATCCGTAAATGTTCGTTTTTAACCACCAACTTTAAAAACTCCTTTGTTTCACGCGTTGTATGATTCAATGCTCCCTTATTCCTTGGCATATTTTGGTCTTCTTTATTCTATATGATTCTATTATTCATAGTATCTAGTATTCGTATCCTACCCTGTGTATCCGCCACCTCCGCAGCACCATTGATATGGTGAAACGGAGTCGACTGGCTACACCTCTCCCTACCCACGACAAGAACGCTTTTACGCATTCAAATCGTGATTAGGATTGACAGATCAACACCATCGACACGGAGCCAACGTCGCCTTCTCTGGCAGAACGATATTGCATTTTACGTTCCTCGTTGCTTAAGTGAAATGCATCACTCGATCCCCCTGCAACTTTAACCTAGGGTGCGGCTTTGGATAGTTACCATTCTGACCGCTTCTAAATGCAATGCCGAACCGTGCTCTTCGACGCGTAAACATTGCATGTCAATATTTTAGACATGCTAAGATTGGTAAAACCTTACATTGAAGCAAAACAAAAGAATTCACAAATGGGGCTTGTTATAAACAACGATACCTGAAAATTGGGGTATTTCCCCTAAATATCAGTAACCCCATCACTACCAAGGAAATCCGACCAGCTAATCCGCCCCTTGCCCCGTCCAACTTTCGCCTTGGGTTTTGGATTTGCAAGTATTCCATTCTCTCCAAATTCAAATTCTTCGCCGAATCGAGGCCGCATTCGCGTGACGCATAAACGAAGAATGGAAGGTTATTTGTCATCAAAGAAACCCTCCCATATAAATAACGATTTGAGAGGGTCAATCCTTACTCGCAGTTTTCAACGTTGAGTTCACAAGCGGTTGTTTTGACTATTTTCGCTTCATGTTCGTACGCCAAATCTCTCTTCTCTTTCTGATTACGGTCCTTGTTTCTGGACTTGGGGGTAATGAGTTGAATGGGCAGACTATTGCGGCGGGAGAGGGTCACTCCTTGGTCTTAACAAATGACGGAACGGTGGTCTCTCGAGGATGGAATGGATTTGGCCAATGCGACTCTCCGAGTGGCTTAAAGGATGTCGTTGCTATTCAAGCAGGTGGCAGACACTCAATGGCATTAAAAAAAGACGGAACGGTAGTGGCATGGGGAGGCAATGAACAAAACCAATGTGACGTTCCAAGACTTTTAAGGGATGTCGTAGCTATTGAAGCAGGAAGCAGGCACTCATTGGCATTAACAAATGACGGAACGGTGGTTGCTTGGGGGTGGAATTTAAATACCCAGTGCAACGTTCCGCGTGGTTTAAAGGATGTCGTAGCTATTCAAGCAGGAAGCCGGCACTCATTGGCGTTAAAAAAAGACGGAACGGTAGTGGCATGGGGAGGTAATGAACAAAGCCAATGTTACGTTCCGAGTGGTTTAAAGGATGTCGTAGCTATTCAAGCAGGAAGCAGGCACTCTTTGGCATTAACAAATGACGGAACGGTGGTTGCTTGGGGATCGAATGAATACAACCAATGCGACGCTCCGAGTGGTTTAAAGGATGTCGTAGCTATTGAAGCAGGAAGCAGGCACTCTTTGGCATTAACAAATGACGGAACGGTGGTTGCTTGGGGGTGGAATTTATATAACCAGTGTAGCGTTCCATACGGTTTAAGGGATGTGGTTGCTATTCAAGTAGGGAGCTATCACTCAATAGCGTTAAAAGAAGATGGGTCTTTGGTGGTTTGGGGGCGGGATGCATCTAACCAGTGCGACGTGCCGAGTGGATTACGTGCCGCCCTTCCAACCACTAACGACATTGCGTATTCAAGTGAACCTCCCATTCTGTCGCTCGATCCTTCAACCATCAAGTTCATAGACGGCAACCAAAACCAATCCCTGAATGCATTTGAAAAGGCCTCGATTCAATTTAAATTGAATAACATTGGACCAGGGCCAGGCCGTCGAGTTGAAGCTAAAGCAATCATCACAGGCTCCTCTTCTGGCATTACAATAGAACAGAAACAATCATTACCTACCCTCCCATCCAATGAGTCCGTTGTGGTGTCCATTCCGCTTCAAGCCTCCCGCTTCACGGAAGACGGACACATTCAAGTCACGGTAGAAGTTGTCGAACCCAATGGATTCAGCCCTGAGCCGTTTTCGATTGAAGTGGAGACCCGTGCATTTTTGGCCCCTAAACTTGAAGTTGTCGACTTCTCTTCCACCATGGCAAACTGGAAACCCAATAGCCCGGTGGGATTGGATATTTTGATTCAAAATACAGGAACTGGACTGGCTGAAGATTTGGAAGTCCAGCTGACCCTCCCGTCGGCTGTGAACTGTTATTCTCAAAACACGTCACTGCAAATCCCATCGCTCGCTCCTGGAGAATCCACTCGTATCACCTACGATATGATTGTCCCGCGTAATTTCAATCAGTCCAATGTCAAAGCGACGGTGAACCTTTCTGAAAAGCACGGAGATTACGGAACGTCATGGACACACCAATTCCCGTTCGAAGGCAACAACTCCAGCGGC
>CAJQKK010000097.1 GCA_905478895.1 uncultured Flavobacteriales bacterium
CCAATTCCACATGACCGCCTTTCAGGCTCTGTTTGATGACCAAAGGAAAGGTATCATTCGGCCCCTCGAGTCGCCCACCTAGGCTGTTAAACGCTTCGATAATTTCGGCCATGGGGCGGCCACGCAGACTTCCTTCGGCAATCATTTCAATAGCGGATGACGCCAATCCGGCAATGGGCGTGAACAACCGTGATCCCAAGCCTGATTCCATGGGTGTCAATACCCCCTCTCTGGATTCAGGTTGGCCATTTACACCGGCGATGGCGACGTGGTTTTCACCCAATTCCACCTCCGCACCGAGTTGGGCGGCCATGAGCAACGCGGCGGTGCAATCATCCGCTTGGGAGAGATTATGAAGGATGGAAGTGCCATGGCCGAGCAATGCGCCGGCGACCAATCTTTGCATCACCGACTTGGAAGCTGGAGCGTGCACTGCTCCAGCAAGTTGCGACGGCCATACGGTAATGTTCATTTCACGCCCGTATAAATGCTTGCGATTCCGCCCGTGAGCGCGATGCATTTGCAGTCTTTGTATCCACAGGATTCCATGATTTTCAAAAATTCATATCCTTCAGGAAAAGCCTGCACGCTTTCCGGTAAATAGGTATATGCCGCTGCGTCTTTTGATACCAATTTGCCGATGGTGGGCATGATGAATCGGAAATAGAAAGCAAACAATTGCTTCATGGGGAAGTAGCGTGGCTTGGAAAACTCCAGTACGATGCCGAGACCTCCTGGTTTGAGTGTACGGTGCATTTCGGTCAGCCCTTTTTCCAGGTGTTCGAAATTTCGCACGCCAAAAGCAACGGTATAAGCGTCGAATGTGTCCGTTTCGAACGGCAAGTTGGCACTGTCTCCCTCCATCAGTTCAATTCTTTCTGCCCAGCCGCGTTTCCGAATCTTTTGCCGACCAACGTCGAGCATGCCGGGGGAAATGTCAACGCCAGTAATGTGCGCGCGGGTCAATCCCATCCGGATGGCTTCAATGGCAAAATCAGCAGTGCCCGTCGCCATATCCATGATTTTTGCACCTTCCTGCGTTCCGACCTTTGCCAAGTGCCGTTTTAAAACTCGGATAGACTTCTTACGCCACAACACATCAATGCCAAAGGAAAAGAGGTGGTTGAGAAAATCATAGCTATGCGCAATGTTATCAAACATGCGGGCAACTTGCTCCTTTTTCGATTCCTCATCTGGAGCGGTGTAGGGCGTAATGCGCGTTCCCATTTTTCGTGGTTATCCGACCATGGTATGGCCTTCGGGGTATTTGATGTGAGTTTGTGTCAGTTTTCCGCCAATGGCGTAGGCAACGGTGAGCGTTCCAACGCGCCCCACAAACATGCTGACCATGACAATTACCTTGCCGTATGCGCTGAGCATGGGCGTGATGCCGGTGCTCAGTCCCACCGTGCCAAAGGCGCTGACTTCTTCAAAAATGAGGTCCAAAATGCTATGTCCCGGTGTGTTCAAAATTTCAGCTTCTGTGATGGTTAACATGAAAATGGCAACCGTGTTTCCGACCAAGAAGAAAAGCAGCACGCTGTAGGCTCTGGAGCGCAATACATCTGGTATGGTTCGCTTGAAAAGCTGCACATGATCCAAGCTTCGAACCGTTCGCCATACATCCGCCAAAACAATGGAGAATGTGGACGTTTTGATTCCACCACCAGTTGAACTAGAAGATGAACCAATAAACATTAATATAATGAGCAAGAATAACATAGGTGTCCCTACTTGTCCGATATCAATCGTGTTGAACCCGCTTGTTCTGGTGGCACTTTGAAACACAGATGTGGTCAACTGTCCAAATGGGCTCATGCCTGCGAGGGTGCCCTCTTGCTCGAGCAACCAATAGCTGACGGTTCCAATTCCAACCAAGCCAAGGGAAAAGTACAAGGCAATTTTGGTGGCGAATGAGATGTGTTTCCACGGTTGTTCCATTCGCTCCCGCAAGCGATCAAAACCGAATAAGTCGAAAATGGCCACCATGCCCAATGCACCGAAGAACACCAAGACCGTAACAATCCAATGAATACCGTAATTGCTTCCAACGGCAGGGTTTGCCAATCCATCGGTGAAAAGCGAGATACCGGCGTTGTTGAATGCGGAAACCGCATGGAACACCGAATAAAACCATGTTCGGCCGTTGCTCAGCCCCGGCAGGCTATCGCCCCACGAGAGATACATGGCCAAGGCTCCTGTGGCTTCAATTCCAATGCACCAGAGTAGAACGCGTCCGAGAAGTCCACTGCTGGCATTGAAGTTGTCTCGGTTTACAAAGTCTTCGATGACTTCATGTTGCCTAATGCCAACGCCAAACTTCGAGGCCAGCACCAAGAAGGACCCAAATGCGATCAAATTCAATCCCCCGAGCTGAATCAAAAGCAGGAGGACAATCTGTCCTTTGTAACTGAAGAAAGTCACGGTATCGACAAGCATGAGACCTGTCACACAGGTCGCGCTGGTCGATGTGAAAATCGCATCCAAGAAATGCATGCTGCCGGGAGCTGTCGTCATTTCGGGCAGCATCAGCAGCACGGTGCCGGCCGTAATGATTCCCAGAAAACTCATGATAAAGATGATGGCAGGATTCAATCGTACTCGAGGCAAAACCGATCCTTCTCGAATCAATTCGGCAACAACTACGGTAAAGAAATAGCCTTGGATAAATAAAGTACTGAAGTCCGAGATGGATTCAAATCCAATGGAATTTGAAAGGCGACTGATGAGCAATTCGCCGGTCAATAAATCGCTCGCGCCCTCGATGACCAGAACGGACATGACGGCCGCTTCGAACCACGTTTTCCGGATGTAACGAATGGGATGATAATCGTATAAAATACGCGTGATGTATCGCAGGACATAGAAGGCGAACGTTCCTTTTACAAACCCCAAAAGCTGCGCTGCGGTGTGGCTTTCATTGGGGTAGCCGTAATAGATGGCCAAAACGAATAGGGCCGCCGTAGAAACCAACAAGTTGAACAACTTCAATCCATTCAGAACGCGCTCTTTCGAGCCGTACAAGAATACATTGATGCGCTCCCTGATTTCTTGAAGTTTCATCTTGAGAGGGGAGCAGGCGCAATGGATTCACGATGCTGAACCCATTCCGCTTTGAGGCGTTCAAGTTCTACCGGCACAACGCCCACTTTTTCACAGACCAATCCGCCAGCAAGGTTGGAGAGGGCTGCGATGTCCATGATGGAAACATCCAATGCGAGCAGGAAAGAGGCGACCGCAATGACGGCATCACCCGCGCCACTCACATCCATGATTTCCCGCTCAAATGCAGCAATCCGGCAATAGCTCTGCTGCGCATCGGGCCCGTATATGCAAACACCTCGCTCACTCAAGGTCACCATTGAAAACAGCGGAGAAAGCAGCTCATGCATGCGTTTTACTCCTCGTTCGATGCTTTGGTCGCTTTTTTTTTCGATGGCCATTGCCATGCCCTCGCCCAATTCCTTGAGGTTTGGCTTGAACAAGGTCACTCCGCGATAACTGGAGAAATGAGCGAATTTTGGATCCACGGTTGTTTTAATACCGAGGCCGCTGGCTGCAGCAATCAGCGTTTTGATGACCCGGTCGGTCAGCACGCCTTTGTCGTAATCTTCAAAGATGACCACATGGGGTTGCACAGATTCGAACAATGTGCTGCATTCCGCGATCAGTTGGTTTTCGAGTGCTTCAGGGATGTCCGAGGTGACCTCCTCATCTACTCGTACCAGTTGTTGTCCGTTGCTAATCACTCGGGTTTTCACGGTAGTAGGACGCGAATCGCTGCGCAGCACAGCTGAAGAGCCCACCTGCATTCCCTTCAGAAGAGAGGCGATCGTGTCGCCAGCAGCATCATTGCCAATCACGGTTGCGAGGTGTACTTTGGCGCCAACGGCGAGCAAGTTTTTTACCACGTTAGCTGCGCCGCCTAATCGGGACTCCTTGGCTTGCACATCGACGACAGGAACGGGAGCTTCTGGCGAAATGCGATTGACATGCCCCACCATGTATGCATCCAACATAACATCACCAATCACAAGGGCGGTGACATCTTGACCGGATTCAAGGGCACTGAGGGCATCCATGTTACGAAGGTAGGGCGCGCGAATCAATCAAGCGCTTCAACGGCTTTTGAAATTCGACGAATTGCTTCTTGCAATTGCGCTTCAGATTCAGCGTAAGACAATCGAATGCATTCCGGCGTGCCAAAGGCGCCGCCGCCAACAGTTGCCACATGTGCTTCTTCTAGCAAGTACATTGCGAAATCTTCCGCATCGTTGATGTGGCGCTGCCCAACAGACGTTCCGTACAATTCGCTTACATCGGGAAATAGGTAAAACGCACCCATTGGCTTGTTGACCTTCATGCCCGGAATCGCACTGAGCCCTGCAATCATGATGTCGCGACGCTTGAGAAAGGCGCTTTTCATCTCGTCTGCAATGGAAGGGTTGGCGGATACGGCTGCACCCGCAGCAACTTGTGCAATGCTGCAAGGGGCTGAAGTAACCTGGCCCTGAACTTTCGAACAAGCCTTGGCAATCCACATGGGAGCTCCAATGTAACCCAGTCGCCATCCCGTCATGGCAAAACCTTTGGACACACCATTCACGGTGATTACACGATCTTTTAACGCTGGGATGGTTCCGATAGAGGCGTGCTTGCCGGTAAAGTTAATCAGCTCATAGATTTCATCGCTAATGATGAAAACCTGTGGATGACGCTTCAAGACTTCCGCAAGAGCATCAATTTCGGATTGGGTATACACCGATCCCGATGGGTTGCACGGCGATGAATAGATCAGCAAGCGAGTTTTGTCCGTAATGGCCGCTTCCAATGCTTCGGGCTGAATTTTAAAATCATGTTCTATGGAAGTGGCCAACACCCGGGAAGTGCCACCCGCTAAAGCGACCATATCCGCATAGCTCACCCAGTATGGAGCCGGTAAAATCACTTCCTCGCCGGGATCTACCAGCGAAAGCACGACATTGGTGATGCTCTGCTTCGCCCCGTTGGAGACGACGATTTGATCCGGTCCATAATCGAGTCCATTGTCTCGTTTGAACTTCTTGCTAATCGCTTCACGGACATCCAAAATCCCTGGCACGGGAGTGTAATGCGTGATGTTTTCTTCGATGGCTTTGATTCCTGCGGCCTTGAGCAATTCTGGAGTGTCAAAATCGGGCTCTCCAAGTGAAAGCGAAATTACGTCGACACCCGATTTCTTCAGTTCGGTCGCTTTCCTCGCCATGGCAATGGTGGCGGACTCCGAGAGTCGATTGAGCAGTTGGGAGGTACGTTGCGTCATGGCAAGCGGTCAGTTCAGTGTTTGTTATGCTTCGATGAAGCCGCAAATTTAAGTTTTGTGGCAATGCGAAAAATTCGAGAACTTATTTTTTGCCAGCGGCGAGTGCCACAGCCCCCAGTCCAAGAAAGGTGATCAAACCATTCACAGGCAGTAAGGCGAAGCCAAAACTGAAGCCATGGACAGCCTTCAAGTACGATTCAAGGGCATAACAGATCACGGGAGCTACAATGGCCACGATGGGAATCAATGTGTCCGCTGGACGAAGGGATGTTGCGAGACCAAACGCGAAAAGGCCGAGGATTGGACCGTATGTGTAATTGGCGGCGGTAAAAATGGCAGCTACCACGCTGGTGTCATTCGCGGAACTAAAGGCCATGATGACAGCAAAAAGCACGACGGTCATCCCTAGGTGTACTTGTTTTCTGCGTTTCGTGGCTTGCCTTGCCTCCATTTGCTCTGTCCCGATCAAATCCACACACACAGAAGTGGTCAGCGCGGTCAGTGCGCTGTCAGCTGAGCTAAATGCAGATGCAAGTAGGCCGATCAAGAATACCATCCCTAGTCCGATGCCAAGCCCGCCATCCAAGGCGACGGTAGGGTAGAGGCTGTCAGCTCGGTCGATGGAGATTCCTTTCATCGCAATCCAACTATACAAAAGTGCACCAAGGACCAAGAACAAGACATTGACCAAGACCAAAACCACAGAAAAACTGCCCATGTTCCACCGCGCCTCTTTGAGGTTACGGCATGCCAGATTTTTTTGCATCATGTCTTGATCCATCCCAGTCATAGCAGTGGCAACAAATGCACCCGCCAGAAGGTGCTTCACCAGGTGATTGGACGCCTTCCAATCTTCCCAAACCACCCATTGATTCCAGCGCGTAGCAGCAATTTGTTGAGGTACTTCTGACCATGTCCAACCCAACGCGTTGACAATGGCGTGGCCTGAGTAGATCACCGCAATGAGCATAGCCGCAGTTTGAAGGGTGTCCGTCCATACGATGGTGCCCAATCCCCCTTTGCGGGTATAGCTCCAAATCACCGATAAAATGATCGCTACGGCCGCTGCATATCCCACAGGCACTTGCCATCCGCCAAACACGGCCCATGCAACATCCCACCCCAAGGGCTGAAGGACAAATAAATCCAGCACGAGGGCGATGAGAAATAAGCGAAATGACGCTCCAATGGTGCGGGAAAGAATGAAAAAAGCAGCGCCTGTTTTGTAGGCGCGACCGCCAAAGCGTGATTCGAAGTAACCATATATGCTTGTGAGCCCCATGCGATAATACAAGGGCATCAGAACGGCCATGATAAAGCCATAGCCAATCAAGTAGCCCAATACCATTTGCATATAGGTGAACCCCTGACTTTCGACCCAGCCCGGAACGCTAATGAAGGTTACACCGCTCAGGGAAGCACCGAGCATGCCGAATGCCACGGCGTACCAGGGTGCCGATTTATTCGCTGCAAAAAAATGGGCGCCTCCATCGTTTGGATTGCTTTTTCGATTCGTCCAGCTAGCAATGCTGAGTAAAACGAGTACATAGACCAAAAATACACCAATCACCATCTGCGGATTCATGTGTCAAAGATGGGACAACATCGTAAATTCGCCACATGGAACTTCCTTCGCGCCTCATAGAAGCTGCCGTGGACCAAATGGCTTCCCTTCCGGGCATTGGCCGGAAGACTGCGCTGCGGTTGGTTTTGAATCTTTTGCGGCGATCGGACGAACAAGTGGAGGCATTTTCAGAATCATTTCAATTGATGCGTCAAGGCGTCAGAGGATGCGCTACCTGTCACAACCTAACGGAATCAGATCGCTGCTCCATTTGCATCAATCCACTCCGCAAAGAAAGCCTCATTTGTGTGGTGGAAGACCTGCGTGATTTGCTGGCCATCGAGGCCACCGGCCAATTTCAGGGCCGATACCACGTGTTGGGTGGGGTCATCAGCCCCATGGAAGGAGTGGGTCCCAACGATTTGAACATTGAATCGCTCGTGATACGTGCTGGCCAATTGACCAAGGATGACGACGGCGAAATCATTTTTGCACTTCCAGCCACAATGGAGGGAGAAACAACGGCGTTTTACCTTTTTCGGAAATTGAGTTCATTCGATTTGCAGGTTACATCCATCGCTCGCGGCATTGCAGTCGGTGAGGATTTGCAGCATGCCGATGAGGCCACATTGGTGCAGAGCCTGAGGCAACGTTTGCCATATACCAATTGAGAGCATTATCTCGTTTTCATTCGGTTGATCCCTTGGTTTGGCTTTAAATTCACAGCGTGGACCTATCCATTATTATCGTCAATTACAATGTTGAGCACTTTTTAAGCCAGTGCCTTTTGTCCGTGCGCGCAAGTGTACGCGATTTGGAGGCCAAGGGCTTTCAAGCCGATGTTTGGGTGGTTGACAACCGGTCGGTCGACGGAAGTTGCGCGATGGTCCGAAGTCAATTTCCCGAAGTGAATCTTTTGGCCTTGGATGAAAATGTGGGATTCTCCAAGGGGAACAATCGAGCGATTGAACAGAGCAAGGGACGATGGGTATTGTTGCTGAATCCGGATACAGTGGTTCCCGAGAATGCCTTGAGGAAATGCTTGGAATATGCCAATGGACATCCGAAACTGGGGGGAATGGGGGTGCCGATGGTAGATGGCATGGGGCGGTTTCTTCCCGAATCCAAGCGCGGAATGCCGACACCTTGGGCGGCATTCTGTAAAATTTCCGGCCTCTATAAGCTGGCGCCGCGATCGGCGAAGTTGAACCAGTATTATATGGGCCATTTGCGCGCAGATGCCAATGATCAAATTGAAATCTTGAGCGGCGCCTTCATGTGGATGAGACGGGAAGCACTGGATGCGGTCGGTTTGCTGGATGAGTCCTATTTTATGTACGGTGAAGACATTGATCTCAGTTGGCGCCTGCTGAAAGGTGGATGGCAGAATCATTATTTCGCTGAGACTTCCATCATCCATTACAAGGGAGAGAGCACTAAAAAAGGTTCGCTCAATTACGTACTGGTGTTTTACAAGGCGATGCAGATTTTTGCGCGCACACACTTTTCAGGTGGAAATGCCCGTGCGATGCTTGGGTTGATTCAATTGGCCATTTATTTCCGAGCAGCGTTGGCCATTTTTGCACGCATCATTCGAACCATCCAATTGCCCGCACTGGAATTCAGCCTGTTCTGGGCGTCTTTGGTTGTTTTTCTTCGGCAATATGGCCAATTCAAAGGCATTCTTTACGACTGGAATTGGGCGATTCCAGCGACTGGAGTCTATGCTGGATTGTGGCTATTGAGCCTAAAATTTCAAGGTGCATACGACAGGCCGTGGAAGCCTATGGCGCTCTTTCGGGGCGTGCTGACAGGTGGGCTTGTGTTGTTTGCAGGCTATGGCTTGCTCCCGGAAAACATGCGTTTTAGTCGAGCATTGCTTCTATTTGGCGCGGCAATCTTGCCTGTGATTCTGTTCGCCGTTCGCTGGCGCTGGGACAAGGGAAGAGGATGGAGTGGCAAACGCCAAAGGAGAAGGTTGTTCATTTCGAGCCCAAAGGAACTATTGGCCATCACAGAATTGATTGCAGAACATGAGCCGCAGCCAGCGAATTCCGCAGAGACGCTTCAGGTTTTGCATCCTGCGAACCGAGCCGATTCGGACGAACAGGTGCAAATGGAAGGAATGAAATACCTCGGCGGGCTGAGTGATCTGAACGAGGTGATTCGGATCAATCGCATCAATGAAGTGATCCTCAGTGGAAGGGAAATGACGGCTTCGCAGATGATTTCAGCCATGACCGGTGCGGCCAATGCAGCAATCCATTTCAGAATTGCTTGGACGGAAGGAGGGCACGTCGTTGGCGTCGGCGGTCCTGAGTTGGGATCCATTTCCGATTGGCCCCGGGCCATTCACCTGCCTCGAGCCAAGCGTGTCAAGCGTACATTTGATGTGTGTGCTTCGGTAATTGTCTTCTTTTTGAGTCCCATTTTAGTGGCATCTGGACGGTACAGTTGGATTCCTTCAGCCGCCAAAGTGATTGCAGGAAAACGCACTTGGGTGGGCATCTCAACGGATTTTTCCAACGGTTCCAAATGGGAACATTTTATTTTCTCTCGTTCCAATTCCGACTCGAATCGGGCGCGTCAGAGAACACTTTTGACCTATGTTCGAGATTATAGATGGACGGTTGACTTCGGAGTCATCCGCGATGCCTTAATTTCGCACCGCGCAATACATCGCCATGGCAACAATTGAAATACTTCTTCCAAAAATGGGTGAGAGCGTAGCGGAGGCTACGATCACCAAATTCATCACGCAACCTGGGGAACGAGCAGAGGCGGACGAACCGTTGGTCGAAATAGCGACCGACAAAGTTGACAGTGAAGTGCCAGCCCCTGAGGATGGTACTTTGGTTGAATGGTTGGTGGCGGAAGGAGATACCGTAGCCGTGGGACAGGCGATTGCTCGGTTTGATGTGGAGACGGAAGGCGCCAATGCGGGCGCACCCGCCGCAGCACCTGCCGCAACGCCTGCTGAAGCAGAAGCGCCAACTCCAACTCCAGCGCCAACCCCAGCTCCAGCTCCAGTCGGTGACGCGTCTCCCATTCCAGAAGATCATATCCTGGAAACATTGCAATCGCCTTTGGCAGAGCTGCCCCCTCGGCTGGGGGCGTCAGGAAGGTTTTATTCGCCCTTGGTTCGCAGCATTGCGCAGTCCGAAGGAATCTCTCCAGCAGAATTGGAGTCAATTTCTGGCTCGGGCTCAGAGGGAAGAG
>CAJQKK010000098.1 GCA_905478895.1 uncultured Flavobacteriales bacterium
TCGGCCTCAAGCAGAGGAGCGACTCCCGAGGCGATGGACCCCCGCCGCAAAGCGCAAGCTCTGCGAATTGCTGAAATACAACGAGCACGACGTACGAGGCATGCGGCATTTGACGTTGGAAATGATGGGGCTTGCTGATCCCGAGATTTCAGTCAATTGACGAACTAGCAATAATGATGATGAGTCGAATGAATTTGCATGATCTGATTGACCGGCTTAAATTTCTGCATTAAATGAATTACTCAGTTTTCTTCGTTCGGGTTAAGAACCGCTATATCGAGACGCAAAATGCTAAGTGGGTAATTTGTATCAAGGATGAAAAAAAATGGAGCTCTATTGAAAATGAACGAGAGAGAAGAGCCCAAATCAAACAGATTTTTTCAAAGCGTCCTGGACAATTCCGAAACATTGCAAGAGAAGTGGAGACGCCAATCATTGCTGAGGGTTTGCGCTCGGCATATGAAACCGCACTTGATTTAAGAGATAAGCACCGTCGTGAGGGAAGGCTAGTGAAGATTCATGCGACCGAAAAAACATCCTCATGTAGGGTGTACTTATTCCGGTTAAATCAATCGGTATGGAAGGATAAGTCTTACATCAAATTCAATTCCCATGTGAACTTGGATAATCCATCCGAAGCATTTTACGTCGGAATGACGAGCTCGACAATCGAAGAGCGTTACCGTCGGCATCAAGCTACACCAGTTGACCAGAAGGACATAACAACAAAATGGGGCAAGACGTATTTCCTTCAGCCATTTGTCAAGTCATTTGACGAAGCAGCACAAAAGCTGAGGGATGAGTTCTCTCAGAGTACAGCAACTCATCGAGGTGTTGAAGACTTAAATTTTTGGGAGGCTCAAATCAATGAACTTGAATTTGCTGAATGGCTGCGAGCACAGGGTTATGGCGCCTATGCGAAGTAGCAGTTACCAAAAAAATGATGGTGCTGATACACGGCGTAAAATGAGTGTATCGACGGGGCTGAGTTAGTCGCGCGGCTCTATCTTGATGCAACCACTGAAACTTTGGTGAAGCCTACTATTGATTGGTCGTATTCGGCCGGTTGAATTATGCCAAGGAATCGTTTTTCAATTGATTGTAAAACCGGGCGTAGTGGTACATGGATTCAGCAATGCCTAACACCCCCTCGGCGAATACGCGTTGCTGGTGCTCGCTATTCAATGGCTCACACATATAATCCTCGAGGACATCACGTCCAATGATTACGAATTGCTCGATATGTGCGTGAATTGGTTTTTTTAGCCAAACGTTGATGTCATCGAAAATGATATCGTCCATCGCATACATTGATGCCAATTTTTCAGCTTTACTATTATCTGTCTTGGAAGCTTGAATAAGCTTTATTGCTCTTTCGTTTGTCATTTAAGTTTTATAAGATTTCGTTTGGTGATTGATGGAAGGCTAACTCGAGAACTGATCATAACAGATAATGCCTTGTGCTTGATGTTATGCTCCTTGAAATCATCCCGTATTGCGTTTGCCATGGCTTTTGTTTGTTCGCTTTAAATCCCTTTGCGGTAATTGATTTTGACGTAGATGCAAAGCGCATTCTGGTCAAAAAGGTGTCTCTTGAGAGGCAGTGATTTGGAACAAGATATTAGGGGTGATATTCACTATAATATACGAAATCCAATGCCCCATTGTCAAGTATTTAGTGGTATAAATGACACAATTTGTCACCCATTTACCGCCTTGTTATACAGTGATTTACACAGGGTGCATTGGCCGATTTTAATTTCTGATTCTGCGCTGTGATCACGGCGAATGAAGCAATGGTTCACGAGTTTTTCAGAGTCAAATTATTGAGGTTTTTTTTTCTTACCATTGGACCGACCTCTAAGGCATTTTGATACTTGCAGAAAACAAGGCAGTGGGTTCTCGCGATGATTATTTTGTCTCCAGTCATTCATAGGGTATTGCCCTGCAATCAGGAGGTGGCGTGTGATTACCAATATGATCAAACGAGTGCTTATCGCTGCTTCCGCCGAAAATTCGCTACTTTTCATTCCAATGACCAATCACCTCGTAGACCTTCAACAAGCGGAAGCGGAGTGCATTCGCTTTGCGCATGCGTTGTTTTTGGAATTGAATCGGCCGGAGACGTCACCGGGGAAATTGCGGAATGCGCAAAGCACGTTGTCGATTTGATAGTATCGTCAGAGTTGCAATTGATATAAAAACATTACATTCTACTATGCAACAAATTGAACAGATACTCCAAAACGTTTTTCAAAAGAACCCAAACATTGAAGATTTTGATTTGGCGATGGAGACGGTTAAGCCAACGGCAATTCTGGCTGGAATGGATGAAGAATCTTTCGAGAATTTGAAATGGACATTCTTTCCAAGGCCAAATGATTTTGATGAGTCCGAAATGGAAGACGGAGTGGAGGCATCAGATTTTCTTCATGCAAATTCCATGTCGTTGGCCAACATGTCTTTGCATGGCTGGTTCGATCAAGGCGCCCTTGACAAATGCCTCAAACGCGAACTTGTGGAAGCGCATTTACACCACGGATTAAAACTCAATGGGGTGGTCCGTGATGATGTGATTCGGAACTCTGCTCACATCTTGACACGATGCAACGATCCGAAGGACTGGGTGGAAAACAAGTGTGGATTGGTCTATGGCATGGTTCAATCGGGGAAGACGAACAGCATGCTTTCGCTGACGTGTATGGCTTACGATGAAGGGTACGACATGGTCATCGTTCTCACGACCAACAGTGTCGACCTAAGGCAACAAACGCAAAACCGGTTTGATGCCATGTTCAGATCGAGTAACTACGAAGGAGGCGTGCATGCGCCCTACACCGTGCTCTCAAAAACAGAGTCAAGAGACAAGTATCCAGCAGTTTCGCCCTTTGAACATTTTCAAGGTCAAAACCACGGTCGCCTCAAGCATTACCTGGTGCTTAAGAAGAATCCAAGTGTCCTAGAATCATATGGAAATCGCTTGGAGGAGTACATCGAATCTTTGAAAAAGGCCAACAAGAAAGTTCGTGCACTTATTCTCGATGATGAGGCGGACCACAGTTCTCTCAACACCAAAAAGATAGGCGAGTCTACTGTACACGGGGGAATCACCAAATTGTTGAATGCTTTTGATTTTGTTGACTACATCGCGTACACGGCAACTCCGCAGGGGTGCATCGCGCAAGATGTTGAAGCCAGATTTGGCTACCCACGGGATTTCATTTGGGTTCTCGATCCGTTTTATCCAAAGAATGCTGAGCAACAAGTGATGATGGGGTCGTATATAGGCGGATATGAGTTTTTTTCAAAGTTCCAAGACAAGACCGTTGCCTTCATTGAAGAGGACGATTGGCCTCAGCATAAGTTGACTAACGAGGGCAAGTACCAAGGCATCTACATTCCCTTCGAAGGAGTGGATGAAACCAAAAAGTCAAAACTGACTGATGTGGAAAATGCTTTTCTCAAGGGTGTGCTTGCCGGCAGAGTCAAAATGCCGCCGAGTTTGGTGCGCTCATTGATTGAGTTCATTTGGACCGGCTGTTACCGTTGGCTAGACGCAGGTGCAAATCCCACACAACTTCTCGAGGCCAGCGAACCTTTGCACACCTTGGTGCCCCACCACGCGTTCATGGCGAATATTTCCTACATCACAGCCAATCAAAATCTGGCAGGATATGTCATTGCACGGGCGTGGGAATCGGCCAAAAGAGAGTTTGAAGAACAGTCAGATTTGTCCTTGGTCTTGGGTGCGAAATTGAAAAGCCACTGTCGCTTTTTCCAAGCTACAACTTATTCGGACACTGAGGTTCAGGCCATGAGTCGCCCTTTTATTCGCGAAGTGTCAAGGGAATATTGGATTCGTGACAAAAAAGGTGAGCCTAAGCTCATGGATGGTTTCGTCTATGAATTGAACTATTCATCTGAAGACGTATTGAATTATTCTTCGATTGATGAAACCCACGTCAAGGCTGCGGCCATCATTTTGGGAGGAAATAAGCTGTCTCGTGGCTTGACCGTCGAAGGCCTCGCAGTATCGTACTACGGGCGAAGTCAACGAATGGCCTTGGCCGATACGGTCACTCAGATGGGGCGTTGGTTCGGTCATAAGAACATTCCGGGCAGGTCGTACCTGCATTTGTTGCGGGTATACATGCACCGAGATTCACTTAGGCTGTTCAGGGACATCGCCTTCGAAGAAGTCCGCTTCAGGTCCATGCTCAAGGACTCAGTCTCATCTGCAGAGTCTCCGTTGCAAACCTTGTACGTGATGGAGCAATCTCCGTTGTTCAAGTTGACCAATCCACAGAAGGGGCGTCAACTTGAACAAGGATCGCTAACTGATTTTCGTCAAAACAGCGCAGTATACAGGCGTTTTTCACCATCCATCGAGGACTTGATAGACAATTTCAACAACCGAAAAGAGTTGTTTGATGAGTTGTCCGGTACATGTGGTGCTCCTCAGAATGTTTGGAATCGTGGAAGGATGTGGGAAGAGGTAGATATTGACCTGTTGCTCAATTTCTTGGAGCGTTTCAAAGCAGGAGTGTCGACGGGCTCGTCTCCTGAAGTTTTGACCGCATACTTGGAATATTGGAAGCAATCTGCTGATAGCCTGCGCATCAATATTGTTGACATGACCGCGGATGAAAAGCGGCCAGATCGGCGCCGGAGGAACGGAGTCCCAGCGGACGCACGACCGGACAATGTGCCCCGTTTTGTCGAATGTGAATTTGCCTCTCTGCTCGGTGGTTCGGGTGACAATAGCGATTACCTGAGTGATTCAGTGATTGACTTCAGTGATCATACTGGATTCAAAGTCAAGGACCTACAACAGAGGAGGGTCAACCCCTTGTTTTTGCTGTATCGAGTGGACGTGAATTACTTTTCAAAGAAGCTCACGTTAGGACCTGAACATGAGGGTCAAGGCTACATTCCATTTGACGAAGGGGCGCTCGCATATGCCATGTACTTCCCGCACGAGAATCGTCCGAGGAGTAAATCCCTTCACAACAAGTCAGTGGCGACGCAACTTTAATTGAGTCGTACTGGCTCCATTGACGTTGTCCCACTTTGCGACCATAATCAATTCAGAATGACGATTCCAGGCATTGGAATACCGAATTTTCCATTCTGCAATGTGCCCGTCTCGGCACACCGCGGATCCTGACTCGATTTCTGTTCCAGATAGGTCCTCAAGTTCCCATCGAACGGTAGGTAGGGCGTTGATAGGGCGCTCAGCTCTGAACGTCATGAAGTCTGCTCTTCTCGTCATCCAGTTGTTGCCCCTTCTCTCGATTTCGCACTCAGCCGGTTTGGCAAACAAGCTTCTTCCCGCTTCACTTTGATGGGTGTCATTGTGAATCTCGGTGCGTTTGCCAGGTTCTGCGCCGATGGCGTCTTGCAGCCAGGCGAGCAATGAGCGGCGTGGCTTCTCTCCACCACCACCGAAGGCCGCCTCCATGTCGCGATCCCACCAGTCGATGTTTCTCCAAGCCAGCATGGCCGTGTGGAATTCCGGTTCATTCAGCAATCCGCTGCCACCTTCTCGAATGATTAACGCGTGTTCGCGGACTCTTGGATATGCAAGTAAGAGCGCGATGAAGTGAGTTTGTCCTTGAATAAGGCTCTTTCGATTGCCGCGGGACCATCCAGGATTGGGTTTGTCCGCATACAATCGTTCAAATGCTTTGAAATAATTGCCGATCTCGAGCGTACAAGATTCAAGCGAGCTGCCGAACGCATCCTCCACGTAAATGGATTTAATCCAAGACCTGGAAAAATCAACCCATTGGGTCGCCTTGACAACTGGTTTAATGCTTTCATTCTGTTTTAGGAAGCGGATTCGGTCGAAGAGGGGGCTTCGCGAATCATTGCAAAGGTTTGCGGCGAGTTCATAGCTCCAATGGTTGGCTTGGCTGTCTGCAGTTGAAGGCTCCCCATCTTCATTTACTCGAAAGTCACGCTTGACATTTGGCGAAGGGATGTGGAATCGATGCTGCATGAACAAGGAGTGGAACTCATCCAATCCTTCTTGAAGTGTGTTGATTTCGGCAAAGATCTTCGCGGTGTTTTTGAGTTTGAAGTCCTTGGGGAAAATAATAATTGGAATGGCCACTTCTCGGCCCCTTTTGCTGCCGGCACCCCCACGAATGCGATGCTGACCATCTATGAGCCAAAGCGGACGGTTATCCCGGCCTTCTGAAATGACATCGCGGTAAGCTTCATACCGCTGACCATTGCGTTCAATGGATTGTTTGACCAACCAGGACAAATCAATTTCAACCGATCGATTGCTGAAGGTTACTCGTTCATCATCGAAAACGAACAGGAGCGGGGCATTAGCAAGGACACTTTCAGAATGCTCCATAAACTGCATGATGGCCTCACGCCTCTTGACACTCAATTGTCGCTGCCACTCATTCAATCCGATTTGGTCATCCAGCACGCGCTTGGCTGCCCGCTCACAGGTCATGGATTCAGGCAAGTCAGGAACCGCCGAAACAGCGTCAATTTCCTTGACTGGAGCGACACCGATGTAGAAAGTTGCCCCCTCTTGCTCAACTGGAAGGACTTGCCATTTCAATTTGCCGGGTTGTCGTCGGTACTCGTGAATGGTGGTCGTCCCGTTGGCTGGGTAAATCAGTTGGCATTCCGTGTTGCCAATTCGATACGAATCGGAGATTCGCTCTCGCTCAATTCTCCACAGGCCCCATACCAGTCCATTATTCAGATTGTACGCTTTGTCAAACTCATCGAGTTCGTCCCAGAGCGCTTCAACCGTAGCCACATCCAATTCGGCTGCGTGGTAGTGCGACAACAGCCGGACTTTCTCTAACAAATCACGAGCCTCTTCTTTTTCCTTGGCGTTGTTGCGTTGAAGATAATTCTGAAATCGCTCCTCCATCCATCGCTTGAAATCACCTACATCACCATCATCAATGAACTGCCATTCCCCCGGAAACAAAGGTCGCGCGGCCTTTTCCACATGCACCTCCGGTTTTTCGGTTATTTCTTGTTGGAGGAACACCGTATTACCCTGACGGACAAGCTCTCTGGAGCTGGTAATCGCTTGGTTGATGTACAACATCGAAACCCATTCAATCTCGGACTCTACATTTCGAAGGACTTCGAAAATATTTGCACTTCCGTCGTGCTGGGCCAGGTAATTCTTAATTTGAGTTTTGAGAGGGTCAAGTATGTCGGGCATTGGATTCCTATTTGGAGATGATTTAAATGCTTACCGCTTTTTGGTTCAGCCAGAATGAACTTTTGACAATAGGTATGCCGATTGAATTCTCAGTGTCCTGTGCATTACGAGCATGGGGCCTGAAATGAATGACATGAGTTTGGGTTGAAGGCAACAAGTCGGAGGGCAGCAACTCCATGTTTTGCTTACCTGAAGCGAAAGTTTCGATGCGCTTTTTGCAAAGGTTCCATTCATTTTGTAGATGGCCCAATTCCTCGGGGTGAGGCTCCCAAAATTGCGCTCTACCCAGTCGAGCCCCTGGATCTTTGGATGATTTTCCCCGGTAGATTGGAACAATAAGAAGGGACTCCAATACATTGCACAATGCTGAATTTTCGAAGTCATCTTCAGCTAGGATATCCGATAGTTTCTGATGAGGAAAAGAGATTGCCTCGCGCAGTTTACCGGTTTTTGGATTAACTGGTACTACGCGCAGTGTGATGCCACATTCTGCGATTTCTTTGATGTGTGCTTTTCCCGAGGTAAATCCAAGCATTTTTCGGATAAATCCAGCATTGCTAGCCTTGCCACCCTTAATCGGAACTTGAAGTTGTTTGGAGATGTTGGCAATCAGTTGTCCCTCGAACCGATGTAGCTTTTGGAGTAAGAAATCACCGACGTTCATATTAGATGTGAACTCGCGCAAGTCTTCTAATGAGTCGAATTGCTTCTTTTTTATCAGTTCAGCGCGAAGGGTTCTTGTATAGCTGGGCTTGAGGCTAAATGCACGTTTGCGCGCTCCCGAAGAAAAAAAAGGTTGCGGGACATCCTTCCCCTTTCGCCCTGCGGTACTTGCAGCTAAACGACTGGTCAGACTCTCTGTTAATAGGTGGGCTTGTCCTAAAGCGACCCGAGACTTGATTAGTGACCACTCATTTTCGATAGCTTTTGCCTCTTTTCGATGGTCAAGCACATACAGGAGATGATCTTCAACTGAGCTATCCCAGATACTATTTTCATGTCGATAAAATACAAATAGGATGCGTCTCAGTTTTGTTTTACAGTGACTGCTGTGCCATTGCTCTTTCACAAGTTTGTGATAGTCAATCATACAGATTTTTGTTCGTTCTTTTACATCCCAAGTCGTTCCCTTCCTTTTGAGAGGGATTACTTTTAACTCCACTCCAACTGGCTGAAAGTCAGGTTCTGATCGGCTATTTGTTGCAATCCCGAACCCGTACAGTTCGATTAGTTGTCCGAAAGCGCCCTTGTTTCCAGATTCAATGTGTATTTCCTTGCCCACAATTTCACGAAGGGTTTTTCCTCGCAACAGCCTTGATTGCTTTAAAACATCTTCAATGGTGTGGTAGTTCATGTGCCAAGAATTACAAAACCTGGAATCTATTTCACATATCACATAATTGCCATATTAGTCGAAATCTTGTTCAAAACTCAGAAGGCCTTTAAGCTTTAAAATTCCGACCAACATCCGATATTCGAGGTGTGAAAGATGGAAAAGGGATATCAAAAAAGTCCAAGCCTGAAAAGCTTAAAGTCATTGAGCTTTTTGCAGGTGTTGGAGGATTCCGACTGGGGCTTGAAGGCTGGAATGGAAAGTCTGCTTGCTCAAGTTATCGCTTGCCTTTGCGATCACGAACGGAGGGTGGCTACGAGGTTGTTTGGAGCAATCAATGGGAGCCCAGTACGAAGCGGCAACATGCGAATGAAGTCTATGACAGTCGATGGCCAAACGCCGGACATTGCGGGGATGATATCAGTTCAGTAAAAACGAAAGAGA
>CAJQKK010000099.1 GCA_905478895.1 uncultured Flavobacteriales bacterium
ATTCATGGCTAAGTTGAATTTTGAATTCAGTTGGTGGTTCGTATCTCTGCTTTCAACCATCGGATGGTAATGTTGATAAGCGGGTGCAAGATTCTGATAAAGTCGCGGAAAAAAAAACGTTTTGACCCTTGACTTTTCCCTTTTTTTATTTTCGCAATCCCAGATCGAGAAAATTACAAGGCGGCGGTCTATTATTATATTGTATTAGTCTAAATTATTTATTTAAAAGATTGATAATGAGCTTGTTGAGAATACCTCTGCTTCAGCGGTGTTGATATCTTGGGTAATTTGCTTTGGGCCTTTTTTGAGTAATTGTCCCTGTCAAAAATGTCATTATTATGGTTCATAACTGTGAGATTCGAGTTCGATACGGAGAGACTGATCAAATGGGGCGGGTCCATCATGCTTCCTATGTTCATTATTTGGAAATTGCGAGAATTGAGATGCTGCGTGAATTGGGTCATGCTTATTCAGGAATAGAGGCTGATGGCTTTTTATTGCCTGTTATCGACCTTTCAATTCAATACAAGGGAGTGGTTATCTATGATGACATCATCATGGTGGAAACGAAGGCATCAATCAATGGCCGGATCCGAATGGATTTTTCCTACCGATTGTGGTGCGGTGAGATTTTGGTCGGTGAGGCTTCTGTTCAATTGGCTTGTTTGAATAAGGGAACGTTGCGTCCCACGGCATTGCCCGATTCGCTCGTGCGGTCCATACAGACGACCCAACTCAAGCGTTGATGAGTTTAATGAGCGCATTATCATAGCTCCTTACGACGGTATCCCATTGGAATTGCGATGAGATTTCCCGCGCGCGTTGACGGCTTGGCTCTGGATGTTGCGCGATTGCTTCAAACCGCATTCTGATGGTTTCAAAATCATCTACGAGGAATTGTTCGTCGCACCAATCGTCATATGCATTGCCCTTCCCAAGCAGCGGAATGACACCACAGGACATAGCTTCGAGAACACTGATGCCGAAGTACTCCTGTTTTGGCGAGTGAATGACAAAGTCACTGCGATGCAATAATTCCGCATAAGTTGAACGGTCTGGCGCAAATCCTTCATGAATAATATTGCGACGAAATTGGGTGGTTAATCGCAGTAAAATGTCTGGTTCTGTCTCGAATTTTGGTCCTAACAAAATCAGCGAAAATGGCACTGCATGCGCCTGAAGATGATTGAGAACACGATAGAAGTACTCCGGTGCTTTGTCAAATTCCCAACGGTGGTTCCAAACGATTGTTGGGGGAGTGTTGCAAGGTCGCAAGCAGTCGATTTCACGTTTCCACTCTATTCCAATTGGAAGTGTCTGTGATTTTGCTTCGAAAGGATGGTCTGTAAATGCCTTTGTGCCGTCGGGCATCGGCCCCATAAAAGTTGCTATAGCACTGATAAAATGCTTGCGATGAAAATCGGAGTTGAACCATATGGCATCTGCAGCCATAGCACTCAGGATGTTTATCATTCCGTACGTTCGGTCCCTACCTTTCTGTACGTCGGGGTCTGTTGGACTCCATGGAAAGTTGATTTGATTTTCATGAAAATATTGAATCACAGGGAGGTGCTGCCAATCCCTTCGCAACAAGCCTTTGAAGGAGGAAACATCCATCATGTCCGTGCATATGATGGCGTCTGGCGTCTCAGTCATTGGTTGGCATCGCCGGGCGAATTCAGCGCTTGCACTGTGCATTCGCCACTTCCAATGCCTGCCCGGCAGCGTGCAAAGCGTGATCCTTCGATTGGGCAATTCCCCCCAACGCTGTTCGAGGGACCGTGACCAATGAGCATGAGAACCTGTGTGAAAAGGATCTAAGATTAGAATGTTCAGTTTTTTAGCCATTCAATCAATGCATTTAAGCGGCTTTTATTGGTTTGCTGTTCTTGCAGTTGGGGTTGTCCTGCTTGAACCCATGCCGCATACCAATATATTGAACAAGCTTGAATGGATCGTGTCATTCGTTGTTCCACTTGCCCATTCAATTTGTCGTGGTAACAGCGGATGAATGCTTCCGATCGCATTTTTTGCCTTGCTTTTCCGCGGATGCTGTAGGAAAACGCATTTGTTTCGCCAATTTCCTCCATCGTTTCTTTCTCTGCGTTAAACACAAGGTCAAGGCATTTGTGGCTCTCAATGATGACGTCCCAAATGGAATCAATACAGTGGGGAGACCAAGAGACGGGCAGGTCAGGTCCGAGAAGATTGTATTCGTCCATATAAGCTTCAGGGAGTTGCGTTTCCCACAGGGCATGAATGCCTTTTTGACCACTTGCCGCCCCGTCATAATTTGCAGAAGTGTGCAGCGGGACGTGAAGATCGGCCACATAATGAGCCAAGTCTGCAGCACACTGGAGAATTTGACGTTGATTTTGAGATCCAAAAGCTTCTACCAATCGCTGGTATTGCCATGCGACATTCCAAGGCCCAATTCCACGGTCCCGCAAACACTTCTCTCCGTACAAAATTATGGCTTCGTCCCATCGAGCGGGAGGCAAGCACATGGAGTCGTATTCCGAAATTCCAAATTCGTCTAGGTCGATGTAATGTTTCTCTGCTTCGCCGATGACGGCATGTTTTCTGAGGTCCGCATCAAGTGCATGCTCCACAAGCCAATTGCGGTGGTGCTTGAAAAATTCATGCAGGGGTTCGGGAACGTGTTGAATGGCAACATCTACAATTTTTCGATGAGCGGCAAA
>CAJQKK010000100.1 GCA_905478895.1 uncultured Flavobacteriales bacterium
GCACGCTGGCGATATCGGATCCCTTGAAGTCATCGATGCCATTAAAGCCCTACAGCCTCAAAAAGCGCGAATTGTATTTGGCAACATTGATAGCCATGTAATTCGATCTGAATGCGCGGCAGAATTAAGCTGGGACATTGAAGGCATCAAATTTTTCATGACGCACATCGGCGGCAGGCCCGGGCGTTATGCGAAAGGTGTGCGCAGGTCATTGCTCAGTCACCGACCTAACGTTTTTATTTGCGGGCACAGCCATCTCCTTCTCGTGAAACAAGACAAAAGTTGGGGAGGCTTGTACTTAAATCCTGGGGCCTGCGGCATGCAAGGATTCCATCAGAAAAGAACCCTCATTAAATTCGATATCAAGAACGGAGCATTACAAAACATGAAGGTCATCGAACTAGGAGATCGGATAAGGAGAGAACGAGTTTAATCTTTTTTCCGTATCATTGCAGTGTCCTTCTCAGGATGCATTCAACGAATGCGCGAATATCCTAGATTCGTTCTACCACTTTCATCTTTGAAAATTAAAGGGCTTTTAACAAAGCTCTGGTCCTAGAAGAAGGACACACCCCACAAGCATTTACCATACTATTGATACAATAATTGATGTACGACATCATTGAACTCAATGCGAAAAAGGTCCTTGAACTCAAGGAAATCGCAAAAAAACTCGGAATCAGCCGACTCGAAAAACTGAAGAAACAAGATCTTGTTTACAGCATTTTAGACGAACAAGCATTGCGTCCTGGCGAAAACAAAAAGGCTCAATCGAAGCCCAAAACAGCCGCCAACCGGTCCAAAAAAACCAACCTTGAAGAAGCGACTGGAGAGCAGGTGAAGCCAAAGACTTCCCGTCCTCCGCGTCCCGCCAAAAAAGAAGCCTCAAATTCCAAAGAGGCCGAATCTTCAACGCGCGAAGATTCAAAAGGCAAGCGCCAGCCCGGTGATGCCATTCGCGAGCGCCGAGCCAAGAAAAATGCCACCGCGGAGGACGCTCCTTCTTCCAATGCGAAAAAAGAAGACGGAACGGCAGAAACAGAAGTAACCTCAGGCTCATCGGAAAAACGTTCCAATGACAAAGGACGAAATGACAAGCGCCGAGATGATAAGAGAGGCAGCGAAAAGCGTGATGATGACAAAAAAAGCGAAGACAAGCGCGGAGACGACAAGCAGAACGATGAGCGTGGTGAACGACGGAACAACGATCGACGTGGAAACGATCGACGTGGAAACGATCGACGCGACAACGATCGACGCGACAACGACCGACGCGACAACGACCGACGCGATAACGATCGACGCGGAAATGACCGCAGAGGAAACGATCGCAGAAATGGACGCAATGATAAGAAGGATCGCTACTTGAGCGAGCCGGAAGAGCATGGCTTCAACTTTGATGGCATCATCACCGCGGAAGGAGTGCTCGAAATCCAGCAAGAAGGCTTCGGTTTCTTGCGATCCGCGGACTACAACTATTTGAATTCACCGGATGACGTGTACATCACCTCCCGGCAAATCAAACAATACTCCCTCCAAACAGGCGACACTGTCATTGCGAAAGTGCGTCCTCCACGACTTGGAGAGAAATTCTATCCATTGATTGACGTCATGAGCGTGAACGGCAGATCACCCGAGTGGGTGCGGGACCGGATTCCGTTCAAATTCCTAACGCCACTGTTCCCACAAGAGAAATTCAAGTTGAGCACGCGTGGCGGGAACATCAGTACCCGCCTCATGGACCTCTTTGCCCCTATTGGCAAAGGCCAACGTGGAATGCTTGTGTCGCAGCCTAAGACGGGAAAGACCACATTATTGAAGGATGTGGCAAATGCGATTGCATTAAACCACCCAGAAGTTTACCTGCTCATCTTGTTGATTGACGAGCGACCGGAGGAAGTGACCGATATGAAACGAAGCGTGAATGCGGAAGTAATCGCATCTACATTCGATGAGCCTGCCGATCGCCATGTTCGTATCGCCAATTTAGTTTTGGAAAAGGCCAAGCGTATGGTGGAATGCGGGCACGATGTCTGCATCTTGCTCGATTCAATTACGCGATTGGCACGTGCTTACAACACTGTTTCCCCGAGTTCGGGTAAGATTTTGAGTGGCGGCGTCGAGGCGAATGCCTTGCAAAAGCCCAAACGCTTTTTTGGCGCTGCTCGAAACATAGAAAACGGCGGATCCTTGTCCATCATTTCTACCGCCCTCACAGAGACCGGTTCGAAAATGGACGAAGTAATCTTTGAAGAATTCAAAGGCACAGGAAACATGGAGTTGCAGCTTGATCGTCGTATCTCCAATCGGAGGATCTACCCAGCCATCGACATCTTGTCATCCGGAACCCGGCGCGAGGATTTACTCATGGACAAGGAGACGTTGCAACGCATTTGGATTTTACGCAAGCACCTCGCTGACATGAACTCCGTCGAAGCGATGGAATTCATGAAAGACCGAATGGAACAAACACGAAGCAACGAAGACTTCTTATCCTCTATGAATGGATAAGCTTCGGCTTTTATATGTGGGCGGACCGCTGGCATGGCTAGTGATGAAATACTATGCGCTGGGCACCTGGACGTGGGAGGATTCCACACAATATGGCATCCTCCTGAACCTGGCCCTACTTACCTCCGTTGCAGCTCTGGGAACGCACCATGCTTTCCAACAGCATGGGCTAGACTTTCTGGAACGGTGGAAATTCGCTTCTCGAAAAACACTTTCATTCGCCTTGTTGCTGCCCTTGGGGTTGGGCATTTGGTACTATGGAATTGCTTCGGATGCATTGGAAGCACGCAAAGCCATCAAAATGCAGCAAGTAGAAGCTCAAATCCTAAACGATGCGAGCTTTGAAGAGCTGGTCACGGACAATCCGCTCTTACTGGAATCTGACCGCATGAGCATTGTCCAGCGTCAACAATCCAATATCGAAGTATTCTTCTCCCCTGTTTTCTATCTAGGCATGGCAGCAATGGCATGGTCATTTGCTGGCCTTTTCATTGCTGCAATTTTCGCCTTCATATGGCCTAAAATTTGGGCAAGCTGAATCAATTCGCATCCAATTTTTTCTTCGTTCACTCCGTTATAGCTTTGTATTCTAACTTCCGCTTCAAACGCATGCAGCCGATTCCTTTCGACCCTTCCCAAAACACAGTCTTGCGCAGCATGATGAGGACGGCGACATTGTGCGGGTTCATCTTCCTCGTCTCATGGGCAAGCCAAGCGCAAGGTGGGCGAAAAAATCTCGCTGCATTTGATGCCAAGAAATACCATTTCGGATTCTGCCTTGCGGGAAACCAAAGTGATTTCAATATCATTCAGCGACCAGATTTCACATTTTCAGACAGCTTAATCCAATTGGTTAACCAACCCCAAGCCGGTTTTAATCTAGCCTTGGTTGCCTCATGGAACATGACAAAAAATGTTCGATTGCGCTTTTTACCCGGCCTGTCCTTTCAAGATCGTACGTTGGAATACCATTTCCAAGAGGAAGATGATATTGCCATCAAAAGCAGACGCACTGAAGCCGTTTACCTCAATTTCCCCTTGCTTCTCAAGCTGCGCACAGATCGAATCGGAAATATGGCTGCTTTCGCGCTGGTAGGTGGTAAGCTAAGCAAAGACATGCAATCCCAAGAAGAGACGAACCAGCAATTGCAGAGCGAATACATTTTACGCTTAGAATCGGGCAATTCGTCGATCGATATCGGTGCAGGGGTTGATTTTTTTCTGCCTTTTTTTAAATTCAGTCTTGAAGGCAAATTTGAAATGGGCCGCAGAAACATCCTGATCCAAGACGAGTCCGAATTTTCGGCCCCTTTGGAAGGACTGAAAACACGTTCCTTCATTCTTTCATTGTGCTTCGAAGGATGATGCTCAGATGCTGAACGTTCTCCTTCCAAAAAGACATGCGCCCCGCTGGATAGTGACCGTTGTAGACATCAGCGTGAGCATTCTTGCACTCTACACTGCTGCTCTGCTCCGATTTGAATTTAGAATCCCCGAAGCAGAATGGATGATTTGGAAGGCTTTTCTGCCTGTTTTCATCACGGCACGACTGGCAGCATTCTTACTATTCAGCACATCCGCTGGAATCATCCGGCACACCGGACTGGAAGATGTCAAGCGAATTGCCATGTGCACGAGCGCGGTCACATTGGTCTTCGCTAGCGCCAACCTCATCGCTGCTCAATTGGGAAATGCCCCCTACTGGATTCCATTCAGCATTTTAGGCATAGAGTGGATTTTGACCACTGCAATTATGGTTTCCAGTCGTTGGGTTGTCAAGTGGCTCTACCTCCAGAACAAGAGACATCCGGGGGTGAAAACCCACATTGCCATTTATGGCGCTGGCGAAGCAGGTCTTTTGGCCAAAGAGGCGATCGATCGAGAGCTGGGTGAGTCCGGAATGAAATTGATTGCCTTCATCGACGATGACCGAAATAAAATCGGTAAAAAAATCGAAGGGATTGACATTCTCAATCCCCACCAAGCCGAGATGATGTTTGCGGATGGACGCGTGGATCAAATGATCCTCTCCATTCAAAATCTCGACAAAGAAAAGCGACGCGTGATGGTTGATCTCGCACTGCGTCACGGCGTTCGTCCATTGGATGTACCCCCGGTGGAACGCTGGATCAATGGCGCCTTATCCTTTGGTCAAATCAAAGAGTTGCGCATCGAAGATTTATTGGGACGGGAACCCATTGAATTGAATTCCCATCCCATCCATGAAAATATGCATGGGAAGCGGGTTGTCGTCACAGGAGCTGCAGGGTCCATTGGATCTGAATTGGTTCGTCAACTGCTCGGTTACCAGCCCGCTGTGCTACTGGCTATTGACCAAGCTGAAACCCCGATGCACGATCTCCATCTGGAACTCGTACAATTGGGAGTTGAGGCAACGGTCGACCTCCAAATAGGCGATGTACGTGACGCGGAGCAGATTCATGACACGCTGCAATCATTCCAACCGGATGTAGTCTTTCATGCAGCCGCATACAAGCATGTGCCCATGATGGAAAAGCAACCTTGGCAGGCTTTCGACACCAATGCCATGGGAAGCCTAAACGTACTAATGGCGGCCGAGGCATCGGGGTGCCCCCGATTTATCTTCATATCCACTGACAAAGCCGTGAACCCCACAAGCGTCATGGGAGCCACCAAACGCCTCGCAGAACTCTTGGTGTTGCAACGTGCAGCGACGTCCAAAACCCAGTGCGTTATCACCCGTTTTGGAAACGTACTCGGCAGCAACGGATCCGTCATTCCACTTTTCAAAAAGCAAATTGAAGCTGGCGGCCCGATCACAGTGACGGACAAAGAAGTCACTCGCTATTTCATGACCATTCCCGAAGCCGTATCTCTTGTTCTTGAAGCTGCAGCCTTAGGAAAACAAGACGATGTATTCGTCTTTGATATGGGACAGTCCATCAAGATCATGGACCTTGCAAAGAAGATGATTGCCTTGGCCGGAATGGAAGAAGGAAAGGACATTGAAGTAGCGATCACCGGACTGAGGCCTGGCGAAAAGATGCACGAGGAGTTACTTTCGAAACGCGAGTCTCTCCTGCCAACGCATCATCCAAAGATCATGCGTGCCAACACCCCACCTTCCTTAAAGGCAATGGACGTTGAGCGCATCATTGCCCTCTCTCAAACCAAAGGCGCTCATCAAGAAACATTATCGCTTTTGCACGCACTCATTCCAGAATACAGTTCCCACAAAAACGGGTAAAGGTTACTGTCCAATCATGCCGGAACACATGCAACCTCAAGACTCATTTCTGACATTAGCCGGTCCCGCCTCCGGCATGTATAAAGTCAAGGGTTCGAAGCATTTTGGTTACGTATTTCCGCTAAAGGCTGAAGATGAAGTCGATGATCATTTGAAAAGCCTCAGAAAAAAGTACCACGATGCCCGGCACCATGCATATGCCTATCGGCTTGGAATCCATGGCGATACTTGGAAGACATCCGATGATGGCGAACCCAGCAATAGTGCTGGCCCACCCATATTAGGAGCGTTCAAAAGCATGAACGTAACCAACTGCCTCGGAGTGGTGATCCGGTATTTCGGAGGTACCAAGCTGGGTGTTGGCGGGCTAATTGAAGCCTATCGAACGGCTACGCGCTGCGCGCTCGAAGCCGCTGAAATAAAAGAAGAAGTCCTTTTGACCACCTTCAAGGTTTCGTTTCCATACGATCTAATGGGAGCCATTATGAATCACTTCGATAAGTGGAAGGCAAAGCCGACAGAACAAATCTTTTTGGAATCGTGCACCATCATCGTGGAAATCAGACGGGGACAGGCGGACGCCTTTGAACGTGCGTCTCAGGGAATATTCGGCACGGATGTTGAGCGGATCTAATCAAGCAGTCCCCACCCATTCCTTGAGATAAAAAAAAACAGCAGCCTTCTGGCTGCTGTTCTTTTTTCATCAGAAATTCCAATTCTTACTGCAAGATCACCTGCTTAATCATGGCGCCTTCTTCTGAGTTCAATCGGAACACATACGTGCCTTTGGCCAAGTCTGACCAATCCAACCATTCACCTGATGTGGCCATGCCCTGATCGACAAGCATTCCGGTAGTCGACATCAAACTCCACTCGAATGGTGTGTTGGACATTCCATTCGCATTCAATTGAACGCGTCCATTGGAGGGATTCGGATACAAATCCAACGTGACCCCAAAATCTTCTGATATTCCGGTCACATTGATGGTGAAAGGAATGCGTTCCGATGCACATGCAATGGATGGAGTCTGAACCACCCAATTGTAGAAGAAGTAGTAATAATTATACGCATTGTTTCCACCAGCTGTGCTCTGCGTAATTGAAGCCAAATCCCCAATGGCATAAGGATAAGCCATCTCTGTATCTGGGGCGTCACGCCACAGCTGAGGATCATTATCCAAACTACGCAAGCCGTAATCGTTGCCCTGCTCCAACTCAAAATCCAGCTCAAGAGTGTTCATGCCATCAGCAACTTCGAAGACAGCGGATGCCACCACGTTGCCTTCAGAATCAACGACACCGATTTCGCGGTCACCCGCGCCGTTCGCATAAACGTCAACGCTGCGGATCACGATGTCTTCGTATGCATCGAATAGCAACCAACGAATGCTGTTATCATGGTATTGACCATCACCTGTGTCAGCGCGACCTCCTGATCCTTCGACCATATCTTCAGCTGAGATGTCCTCGACCCATACGGTTGTTGACGATTGTGCGTCCAACTCGTAAGTTGCTCCAACGGCCATTGCTTCAGAGGCAGTCTCGGAGTCATACCAATGGGTTGTTTCTGAAGATGACTCCAGTGTGATGACTTGCGGTCCGTCTAATTCAGAAGGACCCGTGATTACCGGTGTATCAGGTGCTTCCAATACGAGCACCATGAATTCCGCCGATGGATTTGCGTTTCCGCAGATATCAGTAACTGTCAAGAAATACGTGCCGGACTCTGTGACGTTAATGCTTTGCGTTTCCTCTCCATTGGACCATGTCCAGTCTCCTGAACTCTCTGACACCAAATCAACAGAACCACCTTCACAGAAGCTCAATTCTCCCAGTGCAGTCACCACGGGAGCCTCAGCCGTTACGACTTGCACCGACACCACCGTTGAAACGGCTGCACATCCATCTGCGTCGTAAGCGGTTACGCTATAGTTGCCGGTCTCACCCACCACCAAGGTGGATTCCGTGGTTCCATTGGACCACGCGTAACTCGCAAAATCGCCTTCTACGATCAAATCAACCGTTTCTCCTGGGCAAATGGATGTCTCTCCACTAACAGTCAGGATCAAATCCGTCATGCATGGTGCTTCGAGCAAGTTGTGGTATTGGTCGATGCCAGGATTCTCAATGATGGTCACCATACCGCTTGGCCAATTAATGGTGGCCGTCTCAATGCTTTCATTTTCACCCAATCCAAACATGCAGGCAAATGTGTTGGTGATGCCATAGCTTTCTCCTGCCCGAACCTCTCGAATTTGCGTGCCAAAGGCACCCGTGATCACCACGGTCGCTCCAACAGCGTCTTTGTTGGATTCAATGCCTTCCAAGTCGAAAGCAATCCAATGATTGGCATTGCCTTGATTCAACCATAAAATATCATCGTTGTTGTTATCAGGACTATTGTATCCATTGCCGTAGCTCGCGTACAAATCTGCAAAGCCGTCTCGGTTTACATCTCCAACAGCAAAGCTGTGCATGGTGTCCCCAGCAACGAAGGTGTTCACCTCTGTGAATGTTCCGTCTCCATTGTTGTGGAAATAAGAATGGAAACCTCCTGAGATCAAAACATCAACGAATCCATCGTTGTCAAAGTCAGTCATCTTTGCTTGCAACACAAAACCACTAGCTCCCAAGCCCGCTTCGTCCGTAACGTCGGTGAAGTATCCACTGCCATCGTTTTGCAACAACTTCATGGTGGTTGAGTGGTTGGTCAAGTAACAATCGAAGTCCCCATCGTTGTCATAGTCCGCGTAGTCTACGGTCCAGCTCTGCTCATTCAAGACCAGACCTCGCTCCTCCGCCACTTCTGACCATGTGCCATCGCCGTTGTTCATCCAGATTTGGTTGATGCGGCGTGGGTCATTTGGGTCCGAAACAAACTGACGGCACTTCGCGATGGTTAAATCCAAATCCCCATCATGATCGAAATCACAGAAGACCGTTCCATAGTTACCACTGTGGTCGGTGGATGGGTAGTCGCTGTAATCATAATTGGTGAGGTCGATGAGGTCCGCATCGAAATCCAACGCCGAACCATTTCCTTTCCAAGTGCGTGAGAGCGCATCATCATGGCATCCGAAGACATCGAGCTGGCCATCGTTGTCGATGTCCGCAAAGTTGCAGGCCTGCATGAACATTGAGCCATTCTCGAGGTCGAAGTCTGACCACTGCCCTATTCCGTCGATGTGCTTCACGTGCACGCCATCGTAAGATCCACCCGAAAAAACGTCTTTGTGTCCATCGTTATCGTAATCGCCGATGGTCATGCCCCACTGGTTGTTATTTGAAACATCCCCGTAGTTCACTTCAGTAAATTCGCCCGAACCATTTTGGTACAAAACTTTTACAGTCGTAGACCCATCCAAGACAACAATGTCGTCATAGCCATCGTTGTCCATGTCGGTGAAGCCGACGCAGTTGCCGCTGTTGTAACTGTCTGGCAGCGACGAAGAAGCATTGGAGAAGGTCTGAGCGTTAGATGCTAACGCCAATAAGAGTGCCATGGCACTAAGAGAGAAATTGCGCATGTGAAATGGTTTCAGAATTCAGGTGTTGCAATATAACAGCGAAATCCGCAAATGGTTGCAAAAATTCATAATGAACCGACCACATAAGGGATGAGCACCTTCATTCTGGTTTAAATTAGCTGCATGACTCCCGGAGGAACAGCGGCATTTCACACCCTTGGATGCAAGCTCAATTTCAGCGAAACATCAACGATAGCCCGTGATTTGGCCGACGCCGGTTATGCGCGCGTCGGAATCGATGATGCTCCTGATGTTGTTGTGATTAACACCTGCAGCGTTACAGATCAAGCTGACGCCAAATGCCGAAACGCAGTCCGGAGAGCGCGCAATGGAAATCCCGATGCTTTCGTTGCCGTTGTTGGCTGCTACGCGCAGCTAAAACCCCAGGAAATCAGCCAAATTGAGGGCGTAAACCTCGTCCTCGGCGCGCAGGAAAAATTCAACCTCCCGAAGCATCTCCTCCAGATGCAGCCAGATGATCCCGCTGCCATTGATGTCAATCCCATCAAAGAAGTAAAGGCTTTTGTTCCCGGATTTTCGAGCAATGACCGAACGCGGGCTTTTTTAAAAGTCCAAGATGGCTGCGATTATTTTTGCTCCTTTTGCACCATTCCACTCGCACGCGGCAGGTCGCGGAATGCAACGATTGCCGAAACCCTTCAGATGGCTGGAAAAGCAGTTGATTCAGGTGCGAAGGAAATCGTTTTGACCGGAGTGAATATCGGCGATTTTGGGAAAAGCACTGGGGAGAACTTCTTGGATCTCGTACAGGAGCTGGATCGTGCCATCGCTGTCCCTCGCATGCGAATCAGCAGCATAGAGCCGAATCTTTTGGATGAAACCATCATTGACTATGTCAGCAGAAGCCAACGCTTCCAGCCACATTTTCACATTCCGCTGCAAAGTGGTTCTGATCGCATCTTAAAATCGATGCGCCGGCGTTACCGCACCGACCTGTACGCGGAACGCATAGCACGAATTCGGCAAAGGATGCCACTCGCGAGCATCGGAGTAGATGTCATCACAGGCTTTCCAGGAGAAGACGAAGATGCATTTCAAGAGACGTATTCATTCCTCCAAGGGCTGCCGATCAGCTATCTTCATGTCTTCACCTACTCCGAACGTGACAAAACCACGGCTGTGCGTTTGGAAGAATCCGTTCCGGTACCCATTCGTAAGGAGCGCACAAAAATATTGCGAACCCTGTCTTTGAAAAAACAGCGCGCCCACTACGAACAGTTCCTGGCGCAATCGCGCGAAGTGCTTTTTGAAGATTCTGTTGAAGACGGACTGCGCTTTGGATATACACCCGAATACGTCCGGGTGGGTGTCGACGCCTCAGAAGTGTCCGCCAACGAAATCGCCGAAATTCGTTTACAAACCATTCGAGCAGCTGGTTTCATACAAGGCCATCGCCATTAACGCCATCGATTCAATGTATCCAACACTCTACCACGCATTCTTTGACCTTTTTGGATGGGACTTGCCCGCGCTCAAGTTGATCAACTCCTTTGGCCTTTTCGTTGCGCTTGCCTTTGTCACCGCCGCAGCCACCCTCAAACGGGAGATGGATCGCAAACAAAAACTGGGAATCTTTGAGGCATCCACCGTGACCGTGCAAAGCGGTGGACCTGTGTCGTTTGTCGAATGGCTGACACAAGGTCTCATTGGATTCCTCATCGGATGGAAATTTATCTATTTATTCTACAACTCTAAAGAGCTTTTTTCCAGCGGTTTACCTCAGTCTCATTTGTTCAGTTTAGAAGGCAGTATTGGACTCGGAATTGTTTGCGCCGGACTCATGGTGGGATGGAAATGGTGGGAAACCCGCGCAACTCGTTCGAAGCCCATAAAAACCGAAAAACTCCAAGTGCCAGCCCATACCCATGTCGGTGGAATTGTAGCTGCAGCTGCCATTGGAGGCGTCGCAGGAGCCAAGCTGTTCCACCTGTTTGAGTACCCAGACGAACTGGTTCGATTTTTCACAGATCCTTCTCTTTCCAATTTCCTCGGTGGCCTCACTATTTACGGTGGTTTGATTGTTGGTGGACTTGCTGTTTATGTTTACGCCAAGAAGAACGGCATACATTTCTTGCATTTGGCGGACTCCGTTGCCCCCGGATTGATGCTCGGATATGGCGTCGGACGCATCGGATGCCAGGTCAGTGGAGATGGCGACTGGGGCATCCCAAATTCAAAT
>CAJQKK010000101.1 GCA_905478895.1 uncultured Flavobacteriales bacterium
GCCTTCGCCCCAATAGAATTGACCGCTACCTGTCACGCCGTAGCCGCTTTGGCCTTGGACAGTGGAGTAGCTCGTGGAAATGACGCCGCCGCCGATGTCAATCTGGGTGTAGTTCGTCTCGTTGTTGCCCCACAGGATGCTGTTGTTGAGCGTGTGGAAGTTGTTGCCCGTGAGTACGAGGCCGGTGCCGCCATTGAAGGCGAGGTTGCAGTGGTTGAGCGTGGTCGGTGATCCGGATTGGATGCCTTGGCCACTATTGTTGAGTAGGCGGCAATTGTCCATGTTCAGCGTGCCGGTGTTTTCCAAATCCACGCCGTGGCTTCCATTGCCTTCTATGCGCGCATAGTCCAAATCAATGACACTTCCGTCGGCAGCCGCCAACCCACGTGCACCGTTGTTCCAAATTTCGGGACCGTACATGGTCAAGTTGGAATTCGCTCCCACGTCGACTCCGTCTTCTCCGTTCCCGTCTATGACATCCTCTGTTGAGGTCCAATCCAAATCCCCGTTGACCGAAATACCATACGCGCCGTTGTCGGCCACCGAAGTCTCTGTCGAGATCCAATCCGTAAGGTCAGATTCAATGTGAATACCGTCTAAAGCGTGGCCTGAAACCGCTGATTGTACAGAAGCTATTTCTACGTGATCAGCATAAAGGCCGAGGCCATGGCTATCCTTTTCGCGGTTTGGATTTACTCCTATTGAACTGTTGTCCAAGTTCACCGAGAGAGAGTCGTTAGCACTATGGAAGTCGCCAATAAATGCGGTGTTGTGAAGGTCGATACCGCCTGAAGAAAGTGAATTAGAATTGAAGGAGGGCGGCAAATCGAAACCGGGATAAAAATTTGTTGTGAATTCGAAATTATCTATTCGTAGACTGCCATAATGTCTCATTCGATAATGAAAACGGTATCGAACGCTATTGGCCCCTGAAACTTCTGTAGCTATTGAGGTGTTAGTATAACTGTTAGAAGGATTAGTTTCATTATAAATTTGTTCCCAAGCTCCCCCATCGATGGATATATAGACATAGAAATAATGAGTATTTGACCACCAACCCGCCTTCTTGTCGAAGGAAATGAACGCCTCATTTTCCCCGGGATTCAGGGCTAAAGTCGGAGTTTGGATATACAGGTTAAAGTAAGAACCAGAAGATCCATAGTAATATTCCACGAAATATTCTTGACTTACATAAGATGAGGTAATATCACCTTCGTGTGACCAACCCTGGGAATTGTTATCATTAAAATCCTCATAAAACTTAGCAATATGCATAGCTGAGTTCTCGTTCTCGTAATGGTAGTCCCAACTGACCAAAGAATCTAAGAATGAAGGCAACGAATCAACGGTTCCATACAAAGAATCACAAGCATCACGAAGCAATCGATAATCAGCATCGAAGAAGTCAAAAGAATTGGTTTCGACCATTTCAGAATGCGTAAATACCATCTGTTCTTTAGCAGTATGCGAAATCAATTCACCGCAAGAGATGACGACTTCATTGCCTTCTTCGCCATTCGCATAAAAACTCCCCAACACCTCGATGTCGTAATCGTTACCAATGACCTCAGTTCCCGCCTCAAGGGTTAACGTACACCCTTCCGGCACAACCACATCCCCCACCAACGTATACGGACTGTTCTCAGCCGTCCACACCATATCGCAGATATCGCCGCTTACTTCTGAGATGCCCGTTCCGCTGAGGTCCAAAACGATTTGCGGGTTTGACGGATCGTTGGTGTGCAAGGTCGCAGTGCCGGATTGCGCGCCCGCTCCGATGGGTGCAAAAACAAAAGTCAAGTCGTTAGTGGCGCCTTCCGCAATGGTGAACGATGAAGTCGCGCTGTCCACAGAGAAGACCGGGTTGGAGAATTCAATGGCGGAGATCACGCCGTCGCCGTTGCCGGAACTGGTGATGGACACCACCTGGGCGTCGGTTTGGCCAATCGCCGTCGTGTCAAACACCAACGATTCCGGGGTCCATTCGAGGACGACCTGGATGCCTTCGCCACTAAAGTTGAGAGTAGCTGAGCCAAATACACCGCCGACAGCCTCGAGTGAACCATTGTACGTGCCAATCGCAGTTGGCTCAAAAATCAGCATCACCGTAGTAGTATCATTCGCCGCAATTTCGATAGGCGAGTTATCGAGTAAGCTGAATGGTGCATCCAAGGCACTGAAGAAAATGGTCTGCGGCGCTCCAAGGTCATTGACCACTTGGAATTCAAATGTTGACGTCGAGTCAACTGTTGTGCCCGGGAATTGGTATTCCGTGTCGGTCATGAAGAGGATTCCATTACCGACTTGGCATATTCCAATGCTGCTAATTGTCAGCAGAAGCAGGGTGTAGATTAATCGTAACATGGCAGTGATATTTGATGAGGTCGTTTATTCGTTTTCATTGGACTTCAGGCACCGAATGGATGCGCCAAAGCCTCCTGATTTGAGTGTTCTTTCGATTTGTGGATTGCCGCTTTCCAGGCCGCGCGTCCATAACGAACCGCCCGAAGCAGTCTGGCTCCAAAAGAGGGCTTCGTCACTGATGCCAGCGAACGATCCAAAGTTGAATCGGTACCCTGCTGGAAGTGCCGAGAATTGCACCGTATTCATTCCATCCCAACTCGGCACATCCGTCTCAAGGGCTTTCAATTGATCGCCCTCGTCGGTACCTCGGAAACCTGAATTCGAGGCGTCTGAAGCATCCATTCCAAGGTGCTCCTCAACCATCATCCATTCTTCGTCTGACGGCACTTTCCAACCCGTAGGACAAACTCCGCGGGTATCAAAGACTACTGGCCCGTTGTACAAGTAGCCGAAATCGTTGGCGTTGACTGAAAGACCGTTGTAGATGGTCCTTGCAGGTACTCCATCGGCACCCGCTAGATACCAATCAAAACCGCCATTTATCTCATCGATGAGGTCGCCATTGGAGAACTGATCCGTCTGTAGGTTCTCTGCGAACCAACATTGATTTCCGATTTCAACGAGTGCGTAGGTATGCCCCGCATAAGTGTAGCTGTTGCTACTGCACGTTGGAATGATACAAGTGCCGTCATCCGCTTGAGCCAATGGGTTATAGTTGTCTGCATCGGGATTTGTGCACCCTTCGATGAGTGGACATCCTGTCCCGTACACGGAGAGCAGCATCAGCAAATCCTCTGTTCCTCTATTTCCGTCATTGTCGAGGTCTGCCATGCACGTCGGGATGGCTACGCACAACTGAAGTTCTTCAAGCCACACGGTACCGTCGCCACAATATTCGCCGTTGGCAAGGGCCACGACGAAATCACCATATACCTCCTCGATGGCCAAGTCAATCAACGCTTGGGTCTCATCGCAGATGCCATCACCGTTTTCATCGTTGAAGCAATTGCCATCGCAATCGTAATACTCAGGGGCATATGCACAGTAACCGTCATCGGTTGCGTTCGGGTCATAGTTGCAAGCGGCTTCATCTGAACAGCCTACGACCTCATCCTGGTCGCACACACCGTCGGCATCGCTGTCGATGAGGCAGTTTCCTTCACAATCCAATCCATATTCGGCATAACTGCATGCAGCCTCATCGGTCGCATCACAGTCGTAGTTGCAAGCTGAAGCATCAGTACATCCGACAATTTCGAATTCATCGCACACCCCGTCGCCGTCGGCATCACCTGCGCAGGAGCCATCACAATTGAAGCCAGTCTCGGGATAATCGCAATAGCCTGAATCTGTGGCCGAAGCGTCATAATTACATGCCGCTGAATCTTGGCAGCCAACGACCTCATCCTGATCACAAATACCATCGGTGTCAGTATCAAACAAACAGTCGCCTTCACAATTCAATCCGGTTTCAGGGTAGGTACAGGAGCCGTCGTCTTCGGTAACGTCGGGATTGTAGTTGCACGCCGCTTCATAGCCGCAGCCTGAAACTTCATACTCGTCACAAACCCCGTCCCCGTCAAAATCATTCAGGCAGTTGCCCGCGCAATCATACCCTTCTTCTGGGCCACTGCCGTTGCAAACACCGCATTCATCGTACGCGCCAACACAAGGGTCAATATCATCGCAAATACCATCTGCGTCATTATCCGCTACGCAACCTCCTCCGCATTCTCCCAAAGCATCCAGTTGATTGCCTTCGCAGTCGCATGCGTCTTCTGCGATATCGAAACATCCGCATTCATAAATCGCTCCGGGGCCATTGCAAACACCACAAGCGTCTAACTGGCCAACACAAGGATCAACATCGTCGCAAATGCCATCTGCGTCGCTGTCTGCCGTGCAGTCGCCTCCGCATACACCAATGACATCTAGCTGATTGCCTTCGCAATCACAATCGCCTTCCGGAATCCCCGAGCAACCACATTCGTATACGGCTCCAGGGCCATTGCACACGCCACAATCGTCTAATTCGCCTACGCATTCATCAACGTCATCACAGATACCATCATTGTCGATATCCGCGCCACACGATCCTCCGCACTCACCAACGGCATCGACCTGGTTCCCGTAACAATCACAGTCGCCATCCGGAATGTCAGAACAGCCGCATTCATAGATTGCTCCTGGACCATTGCACACACCGCACGCGTCGAAGGCTCCAACGCAAGGATCTTCCTCATCGCAAATGCCATCGGCATCGCTATCGTTCAAACAGTTCCCATCGCAGTCCAATCCCGGCTCGGGGTAAACACAAGAAGCCGTCTCCTCACCTCCCACTTCATAGTTACAAGCCAAGGGGTCGCCACACAGTGGATCATAAGGTTC
>CAJQKK010000102.1 GCA_905478895.1 uncultured Flavobacteriales bacterium
TTTGGTTACGAGCATGCAGTCCGCTCTTGATGAAAAGGAAAAGGACTATCGGGATGCTACGAATGTGGTCTGTTCCCGTGGGTTTTCGGCGTCAATCCCAACATGATTCCAGGATGGAGCCTTGATGAATCCGTCTTGCAACTGCAATGCATCTCACTGAAATTGGCAATGGCAACCTGAACGTGACGGATCGTCGCCACGCTTCCGCCAAGGGCGTAGCGTCATTCACACGCTTCACCAAAGGCAGCGAGCAATAAAAGCACGTCCGCAACGCTGACCATTCCGTCGCCGTTGATGTCGGCGACCGAGCATTCGTTGTCGCAACCGAAATCGGCCAATAAAATCAAGACGTCGCTTACTTCGATCATCCCGTTTGAGTTGAGATCTTCAGCACAGCTGGTGGGCTCGCCGTTGCAATCGAAGCCTTCCTCGGGATACGAGCACGCAGCTGAATCTGTGGCTTCTGCCAGGAAGTCGCAGGCGGTGGCATCTGTGCATCCTGCGATTTCATTGCAGTCGGCGACACCATCGCCGTCCGTGTCCGTCCCGGGACCACCACAAACGCCACATGCATCCAGTTCGGCGCACGATCCGTCATCGATGTCAGCCGCAGGATTGTAGTTGCAGGCCGTAGGATCTGTACACCCTTCGTTTGCGGCAGATTCAATGCAAAAATCGGTCACATCTGAATCTTGGAAATTCGCTCCGGATGCATAGATCGTTCCGTCTGAACCCGCTAACTCGTAGGAACCTTCACCGTACTGGCAGCAGAGGCCATCGCCATAGCTGTCGAATACGCTCAAAGTGTAGCAACCATCGGCAAGGCATGCCTCTGCGGTGTAGGTCGTTGCATTGCTGTTATAAGGACCACCAGAAATTACAGTTGTTCCGCTTGCATCCACCAGGGTCCAAGTGGTTTCGGCAGGGTAATTATCCGTGAGGAGGGTGAAAATGATTTCGGTTCCACCACTGATGCACGAACCATCATCAACAGTCGCATCCGGGTCGTAGTTGCATGCGGTTTCTTCGGTGCACCCTGAACAGGAGCTGTCGTCTCCTCCACAGATACCGCAGGCATCCAAGGCTTCACAACTTCCATCATCCTCCAATGCTTCGGGATCGTAATTGCAGGCGCTAGGATCGGTGCAACCCAGGTCGCTGTTGTAGCCTGAGGGATAACCATCGAGGGTCAGCGTTCCTGTGTTCTGAGGGTCGAGGTAATCACTGACCCCCAAACCCCAGCTGACATTGAATCGTCCATAGAAATCATAGGCGCCATTGTTGACGGAACCGGAACATGCCGCAGCGCCGCCGTACAGTTGGCCAATGATGCGGTGGTTTTGATCGAACAAAGGCGATCCCGATGATCCCGGTTCTGTTACACCTGCCTCCCAAGCATCGATCCACCAGACCTGAGCCCCTCCCGTTGAGGAGGTATACGGGCTGTCTTCTTCGAAACAAATTTTCTTCACGTCACCCGATGGATGATGGATTCCGGTTGCATTTTGCGGGGTAGCGCCTGAAGCGTCCCATCCGGCAAATTCGACATCCCATGCAGCAAGCGGTTCACTGCTCAATTCGATCAAAGCCACATCGGCCCCACCATCAGCGACAAGCAGGGTGCCACCGGAAATGCTTGCATTCGTGGGGCCTGTGCTGCCTGAGCATGTCGAACTCTCGTGATTGAAATAATAGGTCCATGTATTGGGATTCCCGAGGCAATGGTTCGCCGTGAGAAAGTAAGGTGTGCCGTCATTGGCAGTGTTGTTGACCAACGAACCTGTGCACGCGGCAAACCCGCCGTTCACAATCAAGGCGACCGCTTTTTTCTCAATTTGCCAGTCCGCACCTTCGGGACAATTGACGTTGATGTTGCACGCACCGCTGTTGCCGAATGGCCCCTCGCTGTTGCTTTTCTCTGTCAATGATTCGGCGCGGTCCAAGAGTAATCGGTACCCTTGTACCACCTGTGCGACTTCGATTTCAGGCATGATCGTCACGCTGGCTGGCTGGCGGTATTCTAACACAACGGCGTCCCCCTCCAGCAGTCCGATGGCAAGTCCTTCCCACGGTTTGTGGTTTTTGGAAGTGAACGCGCCAAGGAAGGCACTTCGATCGCCATTCCAAACAAACAATTCACCGCCTTTCGGGACTTGAAATTTGGACAGATAAAAACTCCAACTCGTTGCGTGATCAGCTTTGATTCCAAGGCGCCACACGCGCATTTCTTGTTCGTGCGACCAAACACCGTGCGCCTCGATGTTCCATTCGACGGCATGCTCAATGCCAAATCGCCAGGGTGCATCTTTGAATTTCGCAGTCGAAAGGTCTTCTTGTCGCAAGGCTTCCAAGTCAAGTGGAGAAAATTCCATCCATTCGACGTCCAGTGACTGCGACGTGTTCCAATGCAAAGGTGCGCTTCCGTGGCTCAACTGGGCCATCCCTTTGGTTGAAACGCAGACAACAAGAACCAACAATACGATTTGCAACAAATTAGACTTGACCATGGCCGTGATTTTTAGTATCAAAAAAGCAAAACACTTGCTTTCAAGGTATTAAAAAAATCTCTTGACCAAGAAAAGGAACTCAGGCTATGCCCAAGATTCTTCGCGTCCGAGCTTCCAAAGCATCTTGGTGTGCAAGGCAAGTGCACCAGCAAAAGTGGTAGAAGACCGGTAGGGGAGCCCAAATTCTTCGGCTGT
>CAJQKK010000103.1 GCA_905478895.1 uncultured Flavobacteriales bacterium
CAGTGGGAAAAGATTCGGCAACAAGGCAATTCCTACCATCCGAGAAGACTTGAAGAGCAAGGCCATCATCAGAGCAATTACACAGATGGCCAAAGCGATGGAGATGCCCAGGTTCTTGACCATGTATGTTGTACCCTCAAGGAACGTAACGCTGGTTCCGGTCAGAATTAGGCTGTAATCGGGAGCGGGGAAAATGCTGTCCAACCGGGGCTTGATTTCATCCATCAAGGCGCGCATTTCCAATGTTCCAATGTCCATCATCTGGGCACTGACGCGCGCAACGGAACGGTCCTCATTGAAAAACTTCGAAGCCACGTCCACCGCTGCTCCTGCATCGCCTGCAGCCGACTCAGTCCCTCGAATCCATGGGCCAAACTGCGTTTTTTCCATTCCTAAGCGAGGCAGTCGGTAATTTTTAGGATGGCCATTTTTGAAGGCTTGAAACGCAAATTTCGTCGCGTCCGCAGCACTGATGGATCGGCTGTATTCAGGGTACTCCTCCAAAACATTTTGAAGTTTATCCACCCGTTTCAAAAAATTGGAGCCCGTGACCCCATTGGGGCGATGGGTATCAATCATCACCTCGAATGGCATCGCACCACCAAATCGGCTTTCCATCCACTTCAAATCGGTAATGACTCGGTCTTCATCTGGCAAATCATCGACAATATTGCCGGTCGTTTCCATTTGGAAGATTCCTCCAATGCTAAACAGCAATAACAATACCGCTCCCACGTAGACCCGAGGCCGATGGTTTTCGACCACCTCAGCGAGTCGGTTCACAAAAACGAACATCCACCGCCGGTCCAAGTGCCGTGTATGCTTCACTTTGGGAGCGGGTAGGCCTGTCATCAGCGCTGGAATGACAATGATGGAGATGACAAAAACGCCCAGGATGTTGATCGCCGTGACTGTTCCAAAGTTGCGCAGCATCTCACTGTGGGTGAAAATGAAGGTCGCAAAGCCCAAGGAAGTTGTGAAATTTGTGAGCAACGTCGCATTGCCAACCTTCACAATCATACGCTGAAGCGCCATGGCTTTGTTTCCGTGCCGCTTGTACTCCGCGTGGTACTTATTGATCAAGTAAATGCAATTCGGAACCCCGATGACAATCATCAAAGGTGGGATCAAGCTCATGATCAGGTTCACTGGGAAATCAAACAAGGCGATGGTTCCCAATGACCAAATAACCCCGGTGCCCACTACTATTAAGCTCACTCCTGTGACCACCGGATTTCGGAAAAACACCAGAAGAAGCAACATCGTGACGAGCAAAGCCGCTCCAATAAACCAGCCGATTTCATTTTTAACCTTGTTGGTCATTTGGACCCGGATGAATGGCAGCCCGCTGATTGACAGCGGCATACCATGGCGCTCACTCCACTCGTCTGCGATGGCCACCACATCCTCTACAACGGCCCCCCTGTGCTTGGAGTCAAACAGCTCTGGGTTCATGAAAACCGAGAGCAGCGTTGCATCATGAGAAGCGTTAAACAGCAGTCCTTCGTAAAACGGCAGTTCGATCAATCGATTCAACAAACTGTCCACGTAGAGCTGATCGATTCCGTTGGCGCTCTCAAATCGACCGATTGGCACCAGCGGCGCCAAAACAAAGCGCCGGGCGAGGGGGTCTTTTTTCACCTCAAAGGCGCGTGTGATGGAAAAAACGCTGTCAATAAGTGGCAACTGAATGGGCTCATCAATTCCATCATCCACCGTATCCCGCATTGTGGGCATGGCGTGAATGGACTTCGCCAATTCCTCCCAAGCCCTCAATCCATCCGGAGTGCTCAAAGGCGCCAAATCAGCACCAATCAACATGACATTGCCTTCCGTTCCGAAAACCTCTTGAAAACGCGCGTAATCCAGTGCAATGGAATCGTCGGCTGGAAGCAATCCGCTGAACGTGTATTGCAGGCGAAGATTCGGAATCTGCTTCGCCATGAATGCCGTTCCCAAAGCAAGCAAAACCAACCACAGCAATCGCTGGCGAATTAATACGGATGCTATGCTATTCCACATGAAACATGAGTGATGCCTTGGGCGATGATATGCACTTTAAACGATTGAATGACGGGCTTTGTTCGGAAACTTGCATGCAAAGAAAGGGGAAAATGAACGCCATCAGGCCGAATGCACCGGAAGGCTGCGTTTACGCGCCGTGAACGTTACCTTTGCTTCATGGAATCTTATGATGTTATTGTCATTGGCAGCGGACCTGGAGGATATGTAGCAGCCATCCGCGCGGCGCAATTAGGAAAGAAAACCGCCTTGATTGAAAAGTACAACTCACTCGGTGGCACGTGCCTCAATGTGGGATGCATCCCATCCAAAGCGCTTCTCGACAGCTCTGAGCACTACCACCAAGCCCTGCATCAATTCGATGCCCATGGCATTGGAACGGGTGAGTTGAAGCTCGATTTCAAGCGGATGATTGCGCGCAAAGCAGAAGTGGTGGGCCAGACGGTCGGAGGAATTGATTTTCTCATGAAGAAAAACGGCATTGATGTTCTCAATGGCTTCGGTTCGTTTGTAGACGCCAACACCATTGAAGTGAAGCCATCCAAAGGCAAAGCATCGAAGGTTCACGGTTCACATATCATCCTTGCGACCGGTTCCAAACCTGCATCGCTGCCCTTCATTAAAATTGACAAAAAGCGGATCATTACATCCACCGAAGCCTTGTCCCTTGAAGCCCTG
>CAJQKK010000104.1 GCA_905478895.1 uncultured Flavobacteriales bacterium
GGAGGTATCCAATGGGTTGTCGACCAACGTATCTTCCTTCCTTGAGCGCTTGACGCATTCCAGTCTTTGTCCGATGGGCTTTGATTAAGTTTTCAGATTCGGGCAGTACCATTTGGATGGTGTTGCTGATGTGCTGAAAGGGATCATCCCAATCCATCCATTGCTCAATGAAATTGACTTCGATACCCCAGTTATTGAAAACCTTTCTCATATGCTGAGCGTCAGACCCTCCGCGACTAAATCGGTCAAATCGTGTGGTCAATAGGTAGTCGATTCCGGTTTTTTTTGATTCTGCAAAACGAAGCATCTCCTGAAATACAGATCGATCTTTAAAGTTCTTCGCTGAATGGTCCTCTTGGAATTCTTGGACGATATTTATTCCCTTGGAATCACAGAAAGATCTGAGGGATTCTCGCTGAGCGTTCAGACTGTTTCCATGAATGCGCTGGTCGGTGGTACTTACCCTGCGGTACAGGATTGCTCGTTTTCCTTGAAGGTTATTCATTTCATTCTTGAATAGCTAAATCTGCGAGTTTATAAAGGCACTCGCGGATCATTTGGGTTTCTTCTTTGGTGAAGTGTTTCTTTGACGAATTTAATATCTCTTGACATTTATTGAGTGCTATCATCAGGCGGGAGATGTGGGTTTTATTTAAAAACGATTTGAGATATTCAATCCTGATTCAATTCCTCATGTGTTTTCCACTTGTAATTCACTTTTTTGCGAACACGAACCACTAATTGGTGAGGATTTCGTAACTTATTTTGGAAATGCAAAAAGTATTTAGCTTCCTGCTCATGGTTTCGTTGGGGTTGAACCTCAGTGCGCAGAATGAATGTGAGAATCCAGACTTGAATTGTGATGGATTTGTCAACGTAAATGACCTTCTGGGGATGCTCAGCTACTTCGGGGATGAAGAGGATGGTCAATGGCTTGACGGTGACGACTGCTTCAGTCCTGACGTGAATTGTGACGGCTTTGTTAACGTCAACGACCTGCTTGTTTTGCTCAGTTCTTATGGTGAGCAAGACTTAGATGGAGACGGTATTTGGGATTCAGAAGACGATTGTGTGTGTGCTATTGAGGGCTGCACAGATATTGGGGCTTGTAACTTCGATCCACTCGCTACAGATGACGATGGTTCATGTTTTGTCGCTTCGGATTGGATCCAGCAAGGCGCTGACATCGACGGCGAAGCGGAGTATGATGAGAGCGGCCGTAGCGTTTCACTTTCCTCCGACGGCACGACCATTGCTATTGGGGCGTATCGTAACGACGGCAACGGCGAAAACTCCGGTCGCGTTCGTATTTACGCATGGAATAGCACCACAAGTGCTTGGGAACAGCAAGGCGCTGACATCGACGGCGAAGCGGCGGGTGATTATAGCGGCGAGAGCGTTTCCCTTTCCTCCGACGGCACGACGGTTGCTATTGGGGCGAATAGTAACGACGGCAACGGCGAAAACTCCGGTCAGGTTCGTATTTACGCATGGAATAGCGCTACAAGTGCTTGGGATCAGCAAGGCGCTGACATCGACGGCGAAGCGGCGGGTGATCGTAGCGGCGAGAGCGTTTCTCTTTCCTCCGACGGCACAACAGTTGCCATTGGGGCGCATCAGAACGACGGCAACGGCAATTTGTCCGGTCAGGTTCGTATTTACGCATGGAATAGCGCCACAAGTGCTTGGGATCAGCAAGGCGCTGACATCGACGGCGAAGCGGCGGGTGATGTTAGCGGCAGTAGCGTTTCCCTTTCCTCCGACGGCACGACCGTTGCTATTGGGGCGCTTACTAACGACGGCAACGGCAATGACTCCGGTCACGTTCGTATTTACGCATGGAATAGCGCTGCAAGTGCTTGGGAACAGCAAGGCGCTGACATCGACGGCGAAGCAGCGGGTGTTTATAGCGGTATCGTTTCCCTTTCCTCCGACGGCACTACCGTTGCTATTGGGGCGCCGTATAACGACGGCTTCGCCTCCGCCTCCGGTCACGTGCGGGTGTACTCTTTTTCGTGTCCTGAGGTTGTTGAAGGCTGCACTGATGAGAACGGGTCGAACTATAATCCTGAAGCGAATGTCGACGACGGCTCGTGTATCATATACGGCTGTCCCTTTACAAATGCTTGTAACTATAATCCGGAAGCAACAAGTGATGACGGCTCTTGTGTTTTCTATTGCCCCGGATGTACGGATGAGGTAGCCTGCAATTACGATTCAGAGGCGATACAGGAAGACGGCTCATGTGAGTACCCTTTCGATTTATATGGCTTTAACTATGTCGATTGCGAAGGGCAATGTCTTAGCGATGAGGATGGCGATGGCGTATGCCTTGAGGATGAGATTTATGGATGCACAGAGATTGAGGCATGCAATTTCAATGGGGAAGCCACAGAGAACGACGGCACGTGTGAGTTTCAATCATGCGCAGGATGCATGGATGAGGAGGCATGTAATTTCGATTCAGAGGCTACCCTTGGTGATGTCTCTTGTGAGTATGAGTCCTGTGCAGGGTGTATGTACGAGTTTGCATGCAATTATGACCCTGCGGCGACAATAGCAGCTAATGACACGTGTGAATTTGGTACGTGTCCGGGTTGTACAGACCCGGAGGCCTGTAACTACAATCCGACGGTAACTGAGGATGATGGCTCTTGTCTCTTCATGGATGAATGCGGGGTGTGCGGAGGTTTTGGCTTTGCAGAAGGAACTTGTGATTGTGAGGGGTTAATAGCAGAATCTGGTTACGACTGCGATGGCAACTGTTTGAACGATGCAGATGGCGATGGCGCGTGTGATGAGTTTGAGTCAGATGGATGTATGGATTCAGCTGCTTGCAACTTCAATCCTGACGCTACAGAAGATGATGGTAATTGCTTATCATTTGATGAGTGTGGAGTCTGCGGCGGAGACAACTCAACATGCTTTGTGTCCTGTGGTGACCTCTTACCCTATGAAGGCCATGACTACTCTACAGTTCAAATAGGCGACCAGTGTTGGTTTGCAGAAAATCTTAGAAGCGAGAACTATTCGAACGGAGATGTAATTCTAGAGCAAGAGCAGAGTTACTCGGGGTATTTAAACACTACAGAGGGCACACAAGCGGTTTATAATAACGATGTCGCTCATTTAACTGACTATGGTCGCTTATACAATTGGTACGCGGTTGACGACAATCGGGGTCTTTGCCCAACGGGCTGGCATATACCTGCGGATGAGGAGTTTGTTACATTAACTGCTTTCTTAGGCGGGGATGCAGTAGCGGGAGGTGAGATGAAATCCTCACTTAATGACACGCCTGCTTGGAATGGAACAAATACAAGCGGTTTTTCTGGACTGGCTGGTGGTCGCTTTGGAGCGTCAACTTTCTCTGAAATTTTCTACTTTTTACAAGAAGGCAATTATGGTTTTTTTTGGAGTGCATCGTCTGGCTGGAATTCGAGTGTTGGCACACTAGGAAATTATTTCACTCTAAGCGATACAAACTCAGAATTTCCCGGACCAGGTGACGCCGGCCCAACTCTTGGTCAATCCGTCCGCTGCCTCAAAGACACCGAATAATGAAGAAGCTCATTACCATACTGTTTGCTTTTGCGTTGGGGTTGAACCTCAGTGCGCAAGAAGAATGCATGAACCCTGATGTCAATTGCGATGGGTACGTCAACGTCAATGACTTACTGGGCTTGCTCGGGTACTTCGGTGATGAGGATTTGGATGGTGACGGGGTATGGGATTCGCAGGACGACTGCGTGGAGGATGAATGCGGTATATGCGATGGCCCTGGGCCGCAAGTGCTTTCAGTTGATACCATTACGTTCACGACCGATTCAACCTTCATTGAGGTAATTGATGAATGGTATGTGTTTGAGATTCCTGACACCACCTTCACATTCGTTTGCGCCAATCCAGGATGCACCGATCCAACGGCCGAGAATTACGATCCGTATGCCTCAGAGGAGGATGGGAGTTGTTGGGTGGGGCTAACCCCTTGCGATGATGGTTCCACATCAGTCACTTTTGACGGTTACACCTACGACCTTGTAGCCATTGGCGACCAATGTTGGTTCGCGGAGAACCTTCGCAATGAGCATTACGCCAACGGCGATGCGATTCCAGGGGAATTGAGTAATAGTGAGTGGTCGAATGCTGATGATACCAACCTTGGCGCTCAAGCCATTTACAACAACGACGCGTCCAACCTTGCTGATTACGGCCGCCTGTACAATTGGTACGCGGTGGACGATGCGCGTGGATTGTGTCCGAGTGATTGGCACGTCCCGACGGATGGGGAGTTTATGACGCTTGAGATGGAATTGGGGATGAGCGAATCTGAGGCGAACGGGACAGGCTGGCGCGGCACTGACCAAGGCACACAGATGAAATCGTCAGCATCAGACTCACCTGCATGGAACGGCACGAACACGAGCGGTTTTTCAGGTTTGGCTGGTGGCTACCGGGCAGGGTTCAGCAGTGGGGACTTCAGCATGGCTGGATTCTAAGGTTATTTCTGGTCGGCTTCGGCAGTTGATTCAGAAGACACTTGGGTCCGTGAGCTGGGTGGTGGTGGCACTGGAGTCTTTCGGTACCCAGACAATCAACGTTACGGTTATTCAGTTCGTTGCGTTCGGGAT
>CAJQKK010000105.1 GCA_905478895.1 uncultured Flavobacteriales bacterium
TTTCGCCGCGGCGCTTTTGTGCGCTGCAACAACAACTGCTGTTCAAGCGCAGGAGGACACAGCAAAGGAATTCGCAACGTACGGTGTCGGCATCGGCATCAGTCCGTTTGGACCTTCGTTGAACTTCACGCACAATTTGTCCGAAAAGACGACACTCAATGTCGGAATTGGTGCTTTTTCGGGTGATAACCCCGTTGCTCAAGAGATTGGTGGAGTTACATTCGATGGCACCGGTGCAACCAACTGGATGGGGGTGTTCCTCAACCATCGGCCCTTCGCGGATTATGATTGGTTTCGCTTCAACATCGGAATCGGAATCGGCGGCATCGAGGGCACGCTGACTGCTCAGGATGACGAGAACCACTCTTATTCCATCCTTTACGACAACAACCCTGTAGGATATGTAGGCATTGGCTTCGGATCCCGTCCAGTCAAAGGGTTTACATTCGGATTTGACATGGGTGGCTTGCACACCTCTGGAGGTGATGTCACTTCTACGGGTACGACTGTGAACGCTGAGGTCATGGATGAAATTCCAAACACCCTCGGTTATGGTCGCGTGTTGCCAAACTTGCAGTTATCCGTGGCTTACGGTTTCTAAAGGGACGGTCATTGGACTTTGCATGGCGCGCTTCTGCATTGCAGGGGCGCGCTTTTTCATGGCACTGAGGGGGCGTCACCCTTTTTGATTCTGGCTTTTGAATCGCTTGATGCCCTCCGTTCGGGTGGATCCGTGCTTGGTAGCACGGCCTTTGACGCGTTTGCGCCACATGTGAAAGGAGCTGCGCTTCATGTGCTTGCGCATGATGGCACGCACTTGATTTTCCTTGATGCCATACTGCATCTCAATGGCTTCAAAGGGTGTTCGGTCTTCCCATGCCATTTCGACAATGCGGTCCACTGTTTCGGCATCCAAATCCTTTGGCGCCTCGTTTTTTAAGTCTTTGGGATTGAAAGGAAGCATGCAGTCAAAACAGCTCGGCGCTGGCGATGTTTTGAGCCATTCGGATTTACCGGGGTTTATCGGTTCCGCAAGACAGCGACCGTGAGCCAGATGAGTCCCACGATTAAAAGGCAAAACCCAACGTTTGATAACAACACAGCCCCCATCAAGTGATTCAGTTTGAAGGCGATTCCAGTGATCAGCAAAGCTGCGCCAAACAAGGAAAACGAAAGGGGTAGACGATGCTTCATGGTGTGTTTTTCGTTGGGTTATTTTACGGTGAAGTCCGCATTACCCGGTAAGATACGGCGGCTGTAGCCGAAGCGCAATTGGTACATGCTGCTGTTCAATGCTTGCGCAATTTCCCCATTCCTTGACTGCCGGTAATACGTGAAGTCAAAACGGCTGTTCTCATTGATGGCCAAGAACGCTCCGGCTTGCAGATCCCATCCCTGCCCAGTCATCCAATTGGTTTCAGCCATAAGCGACCAGCCCTGTCGGCCGGCGCTGCACATCATGGCCGCAGAAAATCCCAATCGCCCTTGGTAGAGCATTACGTTGCTTCGAGCGGTCCAGCGCCCGAAGGAGTTCCAGTCGGCACATACCCGCAAATCGAGTGGGACATCGCTTCCTAACGAAAGCCCTTGCTCAGGGCTTGTTTCAAATTCAGCATTGATGCTGATGCCCAAGTTCTTTTTCTGCGGCAGGGCGTTCCATTTGATCCCCAGGCGGGCTTGTTGAGGCGTTCCAAGGCTCTGTCCCCATTGTGCTCCAGCTCTTAGTTCGATGCGCTCCTTCCATCCGTAGCGAAGCAAACCAATGGGCACAGCATAACTGAAGTCAGGCACTTGGTCGTCATCAATGGTTAACCATTGCACATATCCTCCGGCCTCGATTTGTTTGCTGCCATTTGGGATCACGGCGCTCGAAATGCTCTCCATGGGGCGATCCGCAAAGTCATTGACCTGTTCAACATCGAATTGCGCTAGCGCCGGGGTAGAGCCTAGGATTGCGAGCAGCAGTAGATGGTTTGAGGTCATTCGAATCTTTTATTCACTTGCCAATTCCAAGTTGCAACTGGTGTAGAGGCCAAAGCAACCAAATCCGGTACTCACATTGCTGTAGGCCAATAACGGCTCCGTGAAAAGTGGTCCGCCCGACGGATTGCTGATCAATTCGAGTGTGCGGTAATATTCCGCTAATTCGGGGCTCAGCGCCGCCAATTCGAGCCGTGCAGGTTCAGCAATCAACGTATCCAAGTTGGAGCCAGACAACCACTGATTCACTTCGAAGCGCAAGGCGTTGAGGGAATTGGCATCGCTGATGTCTTCAATCAGCCATCCGCCAGCCAAACCATTGGAAGTCATTCGCGTATCGTCGTCAATTTCGGGCGAAAGCCAAGTGCTGTTTTCCCACAATTCGTCTTCCTCATCAAAATTCTGGGTCTGGGCTCGAAGTAAGAAGAAATCTCGGTTGCCTGAGCGATCTGGCAAGTCCAACTCCATGATCCAATTGCGGTAAATGAAGTACTTAATTTCTTCTCCTTCATTGTATTCGTCTATTTCGACGGTTTCCAAAGTGGTCGTCATCGCATAGGCGTATTCACCCAACGAGTCGATTTGTGGCGGAACCATTTGTGAAGCTGTGGCGGTTTCAAAGTTTTCTTCTTCGCATTCCAAGGTCCAAAGTCCCTGTGCAAGATTCACATTGGTGAGCACATGACCAACGCCTCCGACCCAGTCGGTCTGTCCCCCCCAGGTGAAGCTCGATCCATTTTCATGACTGAGGGTGAAAAGGGCATTTTTGAGGCGTTTGCTGCCGGTGGTGTCGAGGATGCCTGCAGACGTTTGGGCCCGGGCGACCAAGGTGTCAGTCGCGGGGCGGCTGATTAAGGTCACAGCCAACTGAGGCGTGTGTGTCGGAAAATCGATTTCCTGCACAACACCATTGCCGAGTCGCTCGCAGCCACTGAATAGCAATGCGAGCCACGCAAAAAGGAGGGGAGAAGGGAGGTTTTTTCGATTCATGGGATCAAAATTCTGCACGCCATGCAATGGACGGGATGATGGGGAAGATGCCGTACTCCACGATGGAGAGCGAACCGTCAACATCTTCTTCCACAAGGGAGAAGAAG
>CAJQKK010000106.1 GCA_905478895.1 uncultured Flavobacteriales bacterium
CGGAGGACAGACTTAATGACGATGAGCCGATGGAGGGACTCGAACCCACGACCTGCTGATTACAAATCAGCTGCTCTAGCCAACTGAGCTACATCGGCGTCACTTTTCAAAGAACTGAGGAGACGATTCGCCCCGGTTTTCAGGACGGCAAATGTAAGAAAGAATCTTGTGGTAACAAGGGGCTTGTACATCTTTTCCGTGTGATAATGAATCACAATCGCCAACAAGCTGGTTTTCTGCTACTTAAGCAACAGCAGTCCGGACCTTTTTCTGCTTGAGAATTTGACGTCGAATGGCATCGACGGCATCATCCACGGAAGCTTCAAAACTCGATGAGCGTCTTTTTGCAAAAAAATCAGCGCCCGGGACGTGAATCTTCACTTCTGCAACCTTGTTTTCGCGAACATCATTTTTCTCAATCCGAAGGAACACCTCGCAATTGATAATTTGATCATGAAACGTATTCAACTTGGATACTTTGCCTTCAACAAACGCAACGAGTTGTTCGTCAGCATCAAAATGAATGGAGTGTATTTGTACTTGCATGTGCATGTTTAATGTTAGTCTTTTGGACGTTTATCCAAAGGACTATCCGAATGCACTTCCTTGAGACGCGAGAGGGACTGGTGAGTATAAACCTGGGTTGAACTCAGCGAGGCATGCCCGAGCATATCCTTGACTGCCGCCAACTCAGCGCCTCGATTGAGCAGATGAGTGGCAAATGTGTGCCGGAGGATGTGCGGACTCGTCTTTTGAAGCGAGCTCACGAGCGACAGGTAATGCCGAACGCGTCTATACACGAATGAGGGATAGAGTGATCGCCCTGCATCGGTAATGAATAAATGCCGCGATTGAAAAGGTCGCTCTTCGATGTGGCTTTGGATGCATTTCATGGTCTCAGGAAGCAACGGAATGATACGTTCTTTGGATCCTTTTCCCATAACGCGCAACTCCCCCCTTTCCGTATGCATATCCTCAACATTTAATCCAATCAGTTCGCTAAGGCGGATACCCGTTTCATACATCAATGCTAAAATCCCCCTGTCTCTGCGTCCTTTCCAATCTTCTGCAAATACAGATTCATCGAACATTTCACGCATTGCTCGCTCTGGAACAACGTGCGGTATAGACTTTGATAGCTTGGGAAGCACGATTGCATCCGCTGGATCAACAGTCATCAAACCTTGTCTTTTGGCATAGCGGACAAACGTTCTGTATGCACTCACTTTGCGGTGAATGGTTCTCGGCGCTTTGCCCAGCTTCATCATCTCCACAACATATCCACGCAACCATTCTGACTTTACACCAAGCAGATCCACACATGCGTAATGCTCGTCCATGAATCGTTGCAATTGATTCAAATCGGAACGATAACATCGCAATGTGTGAACACTCCCTCTTTTTTCTTTTTCCAAGAAATCGAGGAATCCTTCAACGGATGATTGGGTGTGGTTCAAAATGCAAAAAAGGCGAATGGTCCGTGGACAATTTCGCCTTTTTCATCTTAAAAACAAAGGATTTACTCAATCATTTTTGATGTTTAGTCCGTTTTTATAACGGGCCTTCTTCCGCTGCTCTCTATTCACTACGCTCGGCTTTACAAATTCACGTCGTGCTCGAAGTTCGCGCATGCGCTTCGTTCGATCAAACTTCTTCTTGAAACGCTTCAGTGCGCGTTCGATGTTGTCTCCTTCTTTAACGGGAATTGAAAGCATGTTATTCTAATTGGGTGGCAAATTTACAGCGCTCGCCTTGAAATTCAAAACAATCCGTGAAATTCAATCATCTTTCAAAAGCTCACGGGATATCACCAACTTTTGAATTTCACTCGTGCCTTCCCCAATGGTGCAGAGCTTGCTATCTCGGTAATACTTTTCCGCTGGAAAGTCTTTTGTATAACCATATCCCCCAAGCACCTGAACGCCCTCTGTTGCGACGCGCACACAAACTTCGCTCGCCTCGTATTTGGCTATGGCTGATTCTTTGGTCACCGGCATTCCGTTCTCCTTTCTCCAACACGCTTGTGAGGTGAGTAAATCTGCAGCCTCAATCTGGGTGTACATATCGGCAAGCTTAAATGCAATCGCCTGGAAGCGACTGATGGGTTGACCAAACTGTTCACGTTCCTTGGAATAATCGCGGGCACATTCGAATGCGCCTTTGGCGATGCCCAATGCCAGCGAAGCGATGGAAATGCGACCACCGTCAAGAATTTTCATGGCTTGGATGAATCCTTCTCCTGGACTACCAAGCACTTGATCGTCGGGAATAAAGCAATCTTGGAAAATCATTTCGGCTGTTTCAGAGGAGCGCATTCCTAGCTTGTTTTCTTTCTTTCCTCCGGAAAAACCTGCCTGATCCCTCAAGACCACGAATGCTGAAATTCCATGGCTATCCAACAATTCACCTGTTCTGGCGAGCACAACAGCTACGTCCGAAGAGATGCCGTGCGTAATCCAGTTCTTGGTGCCATTGAGAATCCATCCATTGCGTTCAGTGTCTCTCACAGCGGTGCATTGCATCCGCATGGCATCGCTTCCCGTATTGGCCTCGGTCAGTCCCCAGGCTCCTACGTGCTCCCCGCTCGCGAGTGCAGGAAGAAACCGATTCTTTTGTTCTTCCGATCCAAACATCAGGATGTGATTCGTGCATAAACTGTTGTGCGCAGCCATGGACAAACCAATTGAACCGCAAACTTTTGCCAGCTCCTCAATGGCAACCTTGTATTCCATATAGCCCATGCCCGCTCCTCCAAATTCCTCTGGAACAAGCATTCCTAGCAAGCCCAACTCTCCCATTTTACGAAAGAGCTCCCGCGGAAAATACTGACGCTCATCCCAATCCATCCGATGGGGTAAAATCTCGTTTTTTGCAAAATCGCGCACAGTTGCACGGATGGCTTTTTGATTTTCGGATTCTGAGAAATTCATTTCATTCTATTTGTAGTGAACCAAAGACAGGCACGTTTCGTCCACAGAAGATAAGGGCCAACCTTCGCGACCATTCAATCCATTGAGCTCAATGATGAAAGCACAAGCCATGGTCTCCGCATCACACGACTCGACCAACTGCATGGCTGCACGAGCCGTGCCACCCGTGGCAAAAACATCATCATGAATCAAAACGCGCATGCCCGACTTGAGCGCATTGGCCTGACACTCCAATGCTGCACTTCCATATTCTAAGTTATAAGACACCCGGTTCAAAGCACCGGGCAGTTTGCCCGGCTTTCGAAATGGGACAAACGGAACATCCCAATGCAATGCCATGGCAGGGCCGAAGATGAAGCCACGGCTTTCGATTCCTACCACACAATCCGGTTTCCCCTGTGCTTGCTCCACCATAAGAATCATTGCTCCAATTGCCCTTTTCGAAACGACAGGATCGCGCCAGAGCGGTCCCATATCCTTAAAAGTAACCCCTGGTATTGGGAAATCTTCGACATCTTGAATGCGCGTCGCCACCGCCTGAGCAGATTCATTAATTTCTTTTTGAAGGTGAGGAGGCGACTGCATCAGAACGGGTTTTGCAAACCCTAAGGTACGGAGACCACCTTCGAAATAGACTGTCATTGATCGCTATTGCCGATTGCAGGTCCTCGACCCTCTTCAAATCATGTAAATCTCGGTAAGCTGTCACTGCATTTGCACCCGCATAACGGATGTAAGGATGAGATTGGAATTCCTTCCAAGACGCTTGGTTCAAACACAAGAACCGAAACACGCCTTCGCCTTTGTGAAACCAAGGAATGATGGCTTCAACT
>CAJQKK010000107.1 GCA_905478895.1 uncultured Flavobacteriales bacterium
GTTGACCTCAACTTTTAGCTCAGAAAACAGGGAGTCTTTGGCAATTGCATTACCAACAATCAACTTCAATTGCTCTTCCGTAAAGCTCTGCAGCACATATGTTTGACACCTACTTATTAAAGCAGGAATTACCTCGAATGATGGGTTTTCTGTCGTCGCACCAATCAAGGTTACCAGTCCTTTTTCGACCGCTCCCAGCAGGCTATCCTGTTGGGATTTAGAGAAACGGTGGATTTCATCAATGAAGAGAATCGCCCTACCTGAAAACATGCCGGACCGACTCACCTGCGCCAACACTTCGCGTACTTCTTTCACGCCGCTGTTAATGGCCGAAATTTGATGAAAAGGACGCTCGCTATGCTCGGCGATGATGCGGGCTAGAGTGGTTTTGCCCACGCCCGGTGGACCCCATAAAATCATGGAAGGAACCTGGCCGCCCTCAATGCTTCTGCGAAGCACCTGCCCCATTCCCACGAGGTGTCCCTGCCCCAAGTAATCCGCAAGCGTTTGCGGACGCATGCGCTCTGCCAATGGAGCTTCAAACATTGTGCAACGCTTTTTTCTTTTCAGGTGCGCGCTCGTTCAAAGAAACGCCTTCAGGCCGGCTGTGCTTCCATCTCTTGTGCGACCATAGCCAATGGCTGGGGTGGTTTCGAATGTCTTGCTCCAACAAGGTGATGCACTTGTTCAAGACCTCACCGGGTTCTAGGCCTGCCGAACCCTCGGCAACCAGCTCGTAACGTGTTGTGTATTGCCCTCGAGAATCCTTGTAAATGTGCCCATAGATCACGGGAAGGTCATATTGATGCACCCATTTTTCGAGCCCATAATACCACGCTGTCTCCTGATGAAGGAAGGACGTCCACCACGCTTTCTTAGGATTTGCAGGACTTTGATCAAACCCCATGACAATGGCCTTTGGACGTGATCCCTGCGCGTTCGCCTGCATCCAGGCTTGCGCATCGATGGTGCGCACCATTTCCAAACCAAATCGTTGCCGAGATTCGAGGACAGCGTGCTCCATTGCTGGGTCGGATAACTTCTTGTAAACCGCCATCACATCATGCGGAACGTTTTGATTGGCCGTGACCGCATAGAGTTCCCAATTGTTCAGATGACCTCCGGCAATCAAAACACTTCTACCGGCCTCAAAAAAGGGGGTAAAGACTTCGACATTGACATGCTTCATCCGGCCCATCGCTGTCGCATTGTCGATGGTAAAATGCTTGATGGATTCCACCGTGATGTCGGCAAAGTGACCATAATACTGCTTTTCAACCTTTCGGCGCCATTCCGCATCTTGCTGCGGAAAGCTTCTCTCCAGGTTACCCCGAATCACTTTTAACCGATACTGAAACACGCGATGCGCGAGAAAGGCAAGGACCGAAGACAATCCATGGAGTTGAGCATAGGAGCGCCTGGAAAGCCATTGGATCAACTTCAATTTCATGCTCAAAGCTAAGGGTTATCCAAACGATATTCCGCGCCTTGTGTTCGTCCCGAAAGACCATCGTGCGCCAGGAATACTCCACTCGGCAACTCCAGTGCCACGTCACTGTGCTTTCCCAATTGATGGCTGATGTGGGTGAAATAGGTTTGTCGCGCTCCGATGCGTTGTGACCAATCAATGGCTTCCTCCAAAGTGAAATGGGACAAGTGCGATTCCCGACGCAAGGCGTTCAACACCAGAACGTCGACTCCTTGAAGGCGTTCCAACGCCAAATCAGAGAAATGATTCGCATCCGTGATGTAAGCAAGTCCCCCAATGCGAAAACCCAACACGGGCAACTTGTGATGGAGAACAGGCAAAGGCCACCAGCAATCACCCAGAATCACAAATGGATCCTCATGGATGGTCTCAAGCGTCACCTTTGGAACACCAGGATACGGATTGGGCCGAAAAATGTAATGAAATTCACGCTTGAGTGCTTCTTGCACTGAATCAGTTGCGTAAACGGGCATGTCTTTTCCACTGCGGAAATTGAATGGCCGAATGTCATCCATGCCAGCAACGTGGTCCTTGTGTTCGTGGGTAATGACCAGCCCGTCGAGATGGTTCAATCCCTCGCGAAGGCATTGCTGCCGAAAGTCTGGACCTGAGTCGATGATGACTTGGGCAGATGCCGTTCGGATCAAGAGCGAGCTGCGCAAGCGCGCATCTCGTGGATCTTTACTGGAGCAAACTTCGCAGGAACATCCGATGATCGGCACACCTTGTGAAGTACCTGTTCCAAGAAAAGTAAAATCCACGTGCATTTGGTAAAGGTACGCAGTCTTGAAATCGTACATTTGTTCAAAGACAGGCAAAACGGAATTAATCGAAAAGCTTTGGATTCAAACCGCGTCGTACTCTCCGGAAAGCAGAAGGCGCTCCGGATTAACCTGAATCAGGACCTCTATGGAACCTTTGCCGAAATTGGCGCAGGACAAGAGGTCGTACGTCACTTCTTCCGCGCAGGAGGAGCCTCGGGAACCATTGCAAAAGCCATCAGTGCATATGACAAAGATTTCTCTGATGCCATTTACGGCGAAGAGGAAAATAGCCGCTATGTCTGTGAAAGCCGAGTCAAAAAAATGCTCCAGCATGAGTATAATCTCATGGAAGAACGGCTCGATCGCAGCGACCATTCGAACAAGCATTTCTTCGCATTCGCCAACACCGTCGCCACCATTAATTTTCATAAAACCATCCAAGGACATGGCTGGTTTGGACTGAAATTTCAGACGGCTCCGGACAAGGCACCGAACGTGGTGATCATGCATGCGCGTTTGCACGAGCCTGACGCATTGCTCCAACACCAATCGGTGGGATTGTTGGGTGTGAATTTGATCTATGGGTGTATGTTTTTTTACAAGCGGCCCAAAGAACTGCTGCAATCGTTATACGATAACTTGGAACGGGATCAAATCGAAATCGATATGATTCAAATGACCGGGCCCGATTTCGAAGGCGTAGACAACCGACTCCTTTCCCTACAACTGGTGAAAAATGGCATGACCGACGCGGTCATCTTTTCACCCGACGGTAAAAATCTGCAAGCATCGCAGGTCCTGTACAAGAAAAACATTTTGGCCATTCGCGGGTCCTTCCGACCCGTTACCAAGGTCAATATTGACATGATTGCTCAAAGCCTGAAGCTATTCAAGGCCGAACAAAAAGTTGAAGAAAAGAACATCCAAGTATTGTTCGAGATCACACTCAACAACCTATCCGCGGAAGGTGAAATAGACGAGCAAGACTTTATTGATCGAGCAGACATTCTTTGTTCCATCGGTCAAACCGTGCTCATCTCCAATTACCAGAAGTATTACAAACTCGTCGAATTCTTTTCCCGGCACAGTGCAAAGCGCATGGGCGTAATCATGGGAGCGAACACATTGAAGCAAGTTTTCGATGAAAAATATTACCGGGACTTGAATGGCGGAATTTTGGAAGCTTTTGGCATCCTGTTCTCTCGGGACCTTAAAATCTATCTCTATCCCTGGATTCCACAGGAGTCCAAGGAAGCCTGGACATCGGAAACAACACCCGTCCATCCGCGCATGAAGCCCCTATTTGAATACCTTAAATTCAACAAGCGGATTGTAGATGTGGAGCATGAACCAACCATCATGGGTATTTTCAGTCGGCAAGCTCTGGAACTGATTCGTACCGGAAAACCCGGATGGGAACAAATGGTTCCTGATTTTGTCGATCGCATCATCAAAGAAAAACGCCTATTTGGCTACAACGGAAGAACAGAAGTAAATTCTTCATCTGAAGATATAGCTGCTGCTGCTGCGCGCGCCATCTCCCAGGATGATCAAAAGAATTGATATGGAGTCGTTGGGAGCTGCGCGAGCGTCAACACGCTAACGTCACCCCTCACTTCATCGCATAAAAAAGGCCCACCGTTTGGTGAGCCTTTTTTCGTTATCTGCGGACGCCCGTGTCACGCCTCGGTGGTCTCTTCAACCACTTCAACCGGCGGATTTGGCAATCGCGTGATCGCGCGCTCATTGGTGAACGCTCGTGTTCCCGTTCCTGCTGGAATCAGGTGACCAACGATTACATTTTCCTTCAGACCGTTCAAGAAATCTTGCTTTCCGCTAACGGCAGCTTCGTTCAAAACCTTCGTGGTTTCCTGGAAGGACGCAGCAGAGATGAAGGACTTCGTTTGGAGCGAAGCGCGTGTGATCCCCTGAAGCAACGGACGTGCCGTTGCTGAAATGGCATCACGGCCTTCCGCTAGTGTCATATCCCGGCGGCGCAGCGAGCCATTGATGTCGCGCAACTGGCGTGCCGTAATCATTTGACCCAAACGCAAGTCTTCGCTTTCGCCGACCTCGGTGATGACCACCATGCCGAAGATTCGGTCATTTTCACGCATGAAGTCCGCTTTCTCGACAAATTGCTTTTCCAAGAACCGCGTATCTCCCGCGTCTTCGATGACTACTTTCTTCATCATTTGTCGAACGATGACTTCAAAGTGCTTGTCATTGATCTTTACACCTTGCAAGCGGTATACGTCTTGAATCTCATTCACGATGTATTCCTGTACAGCCGTTGGGCCCATGATATCGAGAATGTCGACTGGTGTAATGGCTCCATCTGACAATGCCATGCCTGCGCGGACGAAATCATTGTCCTGCACAAGAATGTGCTTGGAGAGTGGAACCAAATACTTGTATACATCTCCGCGTCGTGAAGTCACAATGACTTCGCGATTACCACGCTTGATCTTTCCGTATTGCACGATTCCGTCTACTTGAGACACAACCGCTGGATTGGATGGATTACGCGCCTCGAAAAGCTCCGTCACCCTTGGAAGACCTCCTGTAATGTCGCCGGACTTACCCGCTACACGTGGAATCTTCGTCAAAATCTGTCCAATCTTTGCCGTGTCACCTTCCTTCACGGAAAGGTGAGCTCCCACAGGCAGTGAATAGGTCTTGACCACCTCGCCCTTCTTGTCCACGATGAGGATGGCCGGATTCTTCTTCTTGTCCTTCGTTTCCGTGATTACAATTTCACGGAATCCTGTTTGCTCATCCAATTCCTCTCGGTAAGTGACTCCCTCTTCAATCATCTCAAATTTGATGACGCCTTTGCCTTCATTGATGATAACATTGTTATAGGGGTCCCATGCGCAAATCGAGTCGCCTTTCTTGATTTTGTCCCCTGGGAACATTTTCAAAATAGATCCATAAGGCAGAATCGTCGTGCTCAGCGCCACACCCGTCTTTGGGTCGACAACCTTGAATTCTGAAGAACGGGATACAACCACTGTTTCCTTCTCTCCCTCCGCGTTCACTCGTGACACTTCTCGCAAATCGTCGATTTCGACCACACCATCAAATTTCACTTTGATGTCATTGTCATCAGAGATTTTCGAAGCCGTACCACCTACGTGGAAAGTTCTCAGTGTCAACTGCGTTCCTGGCTCACCAATGGACTGTGCAGCAATAACACCCACGGCCTCACCCACTTGAACTGTTCGTGACGTAGCCAAGTTTTTTCCGTAGCATTTCACGCACACACCCGACATGGTTTCGCACGTCAACACGGAGCGCACTTCAACTTCATCGATTCCTGCTTCTTCAATGGCCATTGCCGTGTTGAAGTTAATTTCTTCGCCACCCGCGATCATGATCTCACCCGTCTTCGGATGCTCGACATCATTCAAGGCTGTTCGCCCAACGATTCGATCCCCGATTCCTTCCGTGATTTCATCATTCTTTCGCAAAGGCGTCGCAACAACACCGCGCAACGTCAAACAATCCTGTTCGGTGATGATAACGTCTTGTGCTACGTCGACCAATCGACGGGTTAAGTAACCTGCGTCAGCCGTTTTCAAAGCTGTATCCGCAAGACCTTTTCGTGCACCGTGCGTCGAAATGAAGTACTCCAAAATAGAGAGTCCCTCCTTAAAGTTCGAAAGAATCGGATTCTCAATGATGTCTTGGCCACCGGTCGCAGACGACTTTTGCGGCTTTGCCATCAATCCACGCATTCCGGACAACTGTCGAATCTGCTCCTTCGAGCCACGTGCACCCGAGTGCATCATCATGTAGATTGAGTTGAAACCTTGCTTATCCGTTTCAATGCGGTCCATCAAAATGTTCGTGAGACGCGAGTTGGTATGCGTCCAGATGTCAATGATCTGGTTGTATCGCTCGTTGTTGGTGATGAGACCCATGTTGTAGTTCTCCATCACTTCCGCGACCTGTTCCTTCGCACCGTCAACCAACTTGACTTTTTCATCGGGAATGATGACGTCATTCAAGTTGAATGAAAGCCCTCCTTTAAATGCCATGTAGAAACCGAGGTTCTTAATGTCATCCAAAAATTGCGCAGTTCGTGGAACATTGGTTGAATTCAATACGTGCGAAATAATTCCACGCAATGATTTCTTGGTCAAAAGCTCATTGACGAATCCCGCTTCAATCGGAACGTGCTCATTGAAAAGCACACGGCCGCATGTAGTTTCGATCAAATGCGCTTCGTCGTTCATATCCACGTAGCGCATCTTGATTTCGGCATGTAACTCGAGCTTGCCTTCCTGGTAAGCAATGCGCACCTCTTCCGGTGAATAGCAAACCATGCCCTCGCCCTTAACCGGCTCGTCTTTTGTTCCCTTGCGAATTTTCGTCATGTAGTAAAGGCCCAAGACCATGTCTTGAGACGGTACTGCAATTGGAGCGCCATTCGCTGGGTTCAAAATGTTGTGCGAAGCCAACATCAAAAGTTGGGCTTCGAGAATCGCCGCATTGCCCAGAGGCAAGTGAACAGCCATCTGGTCACCGTCAAAGTCAGCGTTGAATGCTGTACACGCCAACGGGTGCAACTGAATCGCTTTTCCTTCGATCAATTTCGGCTGGAACGCTTGAATTCCCAGACGGTGCAAAGTCGGTGCACGGTTGAGCAGGACAGGGTGCCCCTTCATCACGTTTTCGAGAATATCCCAAACAACCGGTTCCTTGGCATCAACAATCTTCTTTGCTGACTTCACCGTTTTCACAATGCCGCGCTCAATCATTTTACGGATGATGAACGGCTTGTAAAGCTCAGCCGCCATGTTCTTTGGCAAACCGCACTCGTGCAATTTCAAACTAGGTCCAACAACAATGACCGAACGTGCTGAATAATCCACACGCTTTCCAAGCAAATTCTGACGGAAACGGCCCTGTTTTCCTTTCAGGCTATCTGACAAGGACTTTAGAGGACGATTGCTTTCCGTCTTGACTGCACTGGACTTACGGCTATTATCGAACAAGCTATCGACCGCCTCTTGCAACATCCGCTTTTCGTTCCGCAAGATGACTTCCGGCGCCTTGATCTCTACCAGACGCTTCAAACGGTTGTTCCGGATGATCACACGTCGGTACAAATCGTTCAGGTCAGAAGTCGCAAAACGTCCGCCATCGAGCGGAACCAATGGACGCAATTCGGGCGGAATCACTGGCACCACCTTCACAATCATCCATTCCGGTTTGTTTGTGATTCGGGAGTTGGCATCGCGGAAAGATTCTACGACCTGCAAACGCTTCAGGGCTTCACTCTTTCGCTGTTGCGACGTCTCTGTATTCGCCGAGTGACGCAGTGTGTAGGACAATTCGTCCAACTCCAAATTCGCCAGCATGTCGTGAAGCGCCTCGGCTCCCATCTTGGCGATGAATTTATTCGGATCCTTGTCGTCCAAGTATTGGTTTTCCTTTGGAAGGGTATCCAAGATGTCCAAGTACTCTTCTTCTGTCAAAAATTCATTAACGGCAAGCTCAGCATCTTCAGCACCTTTGGCAATGCCCGGCTGAATGATTACGTAACGCTCATAGTAGATGATCTGATCGAGCTTTTTCGAAGGCATGCCCAAGAGGTAACCAATTTTATTGGGTAGGCTCTTGAAATACCAGATATGGGCCACTGGGACGACCAATTGAATGTGCCCCATGCGCTCACGTCGCACTTTTTTCTCTGTAACCTCGACGCCACATCGGTCACAAACGATTCCTTTGTATCGGATTCGCTTGTATTTCCCGCAATGGCATTCAAAGTCTTTGACAGGACCGAAAATTCGCTCGCAGAATAAACCATCTCGTTCCGGCTTATACGTCCGGTAGTTGATGGTTTCTGGTTTCAACACTTCGCCGTGGGATTGCTCGAGAATCATCTCGGGCGATGCCAATGAAATGGTGATGGTATTGAAGTCGCTCGAAAGCTGCTTGGGTTGTTTTTGCTGAAACATAAATGGCAGTTCTATGCTGTGATCAATCTAAAGAAACAGTCAGTCCCAATCCACGTAATTCGTGGAGCAAGACATTGAAAGACTCAGGGATACCTGGTGTCGGCATGTTTTCCCCCTTAACGATGGACTCGTATGCACGAGCGCGGCCGTTGACGTCATCTGATTTGACAGTGAGAATCTCTTGCAAGATGTTCGCTGCACCAAACGCTTCCAACGCCCAGACTTCCATCTCTCCAAAACGCTGGCCTCCAAATTGTGCCTTACC
>CAJQKK010000108.1 GCA_905478895.1 uncultured Flavobacteriales bacterium
TTTTTGTGCACATCAACAACGTAGAGGGCGAAATCAAAGAGGACTCGAAAGTCTCGTTTGAGGTGGAGCAGGGACCGCGTGGTTTGGCTGCGATCAAAGTCCAATTGCACAAAGACTGACGGGAGTTGGTAAGAGCCCTATTGGGGTGAATGGCATCTTCTGGGTTCAAGCGATCTCTCTTCAAACGGCCTTTACTGGAGATCCTGCTCCACGAAAAGCACAATCAAACTTCAGTCGAACGCCTTCCGAACGAATAGGTCTGTTGATTCAATCAGGTCCATGATGGATCAGTTTCCGGTGTTGCAATAGCTTTCGTCCATCTCTTTTAGATGGAAAACACGGCGGTGATGGGGTTCCATGATTCTTGTAGCGAATATCCACTTAAGAAGGTCTAAAATTACAAAGAACATTCGCCTTTATGTCAGTCGCATCCTTTTTCATTTTTCTCGGCGAATGAGTAAAGTCCAATGCGCTTGGATTGGGGGAGATGCTGTTGGGGGGCTTTACGGATTGCTGTGACTTTCCTTTCTCCTGCATCGCGTTCGGCTCATAGTACATCGGTATTGATATCAAGCATAAGCTAAGCTGATTTCAGCTTGATCTGTTTCGTTCTTGCGATTTCGCGGTTTTCTTCAAGTTGGGCCTCAACTAATTCCAACCCTATTTGTATTCGGCATTGGGCATCTCGCCAGAGAGCTGATGTAGCAATGACATTTTGCAGTGAGTTTGGAAAAATGCGTTCGCATCAACTGTTTGTCCTCTCCCTTTAAATTACGGACCAACGTGAGTCCTGAATTGTTTATTTTAGGCAATCTTGGTGTTCATCTAGAGTGAGGGTTTATTCCGTTTTAATGAAATGTTTACTAGTTATAAATTATGAAAAAGTTAATCGTTGATTTAGATCACACTCTATCGATCACAATTGATGGTGATTACGCAAATAGCAAACCGATTTCCCCAATGATTGAAACCTTGGTGAAATACAAGGAGCTTGGTTTCGAAATTGTCATAAACTCAAGCAGAAATATGAGGACTTATAAAAACAATGTCGGAAAAATAAATGTGCACACATTACCGAATATTGTTGAATGGTTGAATAAGCACGAAGTCCCTTATGATGAAGTTCATATCGGAAAGCCATGGTGCGGTTTTGAGGGATTTTACATAGACGATAAGTCAATCCGTCCGTCTGAGTTTTTGAATCATTCATATGACGAAATTGAGGAGCTATTGCGCAAGGAAAAGGAAGCAATGGATTCGTTAATATGATTTTAATAGCGTCAGGAGCATACGTTGGTAATGATCTAGTCAATGAATTGGGAAAATTACCCCCCTCTTTTTTGCCTTTGCAAAATTCAAGATTATATCGTCATCAGCTGGATTTATTCAGCAATCAAGATGATCGAGTGGTTTTGTCGATTCCGAACGATTATGTTTTGGAAAAAAACGATCGGGAGTACTTGAATGGAAGGGGAGTCGAAATTGTTAGGGTACCTGTAGATATTGCGTTGGGTTCATCGATCGTCTATGTGCTCGACTACTTGGGCAGATATGAAGAGCCTTTGCGGATACTGTTTGGTGATACCATGTTCAAGAGCATAGGATTCGAAAATGACATTTGTTACGTTTCGAGTGTTCAGGATAATTATAATTGGGACTTTGTGGACAAGGGAAATAGTGACTTGATCTTTTCGGGCTATTTTTCTTTTTCAGATCAAAAACAGCTGATTAAGTCCATTGCAGAAAAGAACTTCCGATTCACTGAGGCTGTCAGGCTTTACCTTGAGACGAAACAACTTACTTACAAAGCCGTGCATGATTGGTTAGATTTTGGCTTAACATCGACTTACTTCCAGTCGAAGTCTCTGTTCACGACCCAGAGAGTTTTTAATAATCTAGAAGTAAACAAGTTTTCCGTTCGCAAGAGCAGTGAGAATAAACGAAAAATGACAGCAGAGTTAGCTTGGTTTCAAACCATTCCAATCAGCATAAAGTATTATACGCCAAACGTTTACAGTGTGTTTGAGGGCGAGGGTAAATTTGGTTATGAGGTAGAATATTTACACTCTAACACACTCTCCGATCTTTTCGTTTTTGGGAATCAACCGTCATTTGTTTGGAAAGAGATGTTTTCAAGTTGCCGGGATTTTTTGCAAAATTGCTTCCGTGAGAAAAGACCTGACGGTGTGATCAGTAATTACACATTGCAAGAGAAAACGATTAAAAGGTTAGAAGAGTTTTCTGCAGCATCTGGATTTGATTTAGACCAAACATTGAGCTACAATGGACTCGACTTGCCCAGTCTGAATGAGATAATTGCGACTGTCGATGCTGAGTTTGCCGCTGAAAAAGGTTTGTATCAGACTGTTGTGCACGGCGACTTTTGTTTCAGTAATATTCTGTACGATTTTAGACGTAAATCAATCAAGGTAATTGACCCTAGAGGATTGGATTTCGATGATAATGTTACCATCTATGGCGACATCAGATATGATTTGGCGAAGTTATCTCACTCTGCTATAGGGTGTTATGATTTAATTGTGAGTGGGTGCTTTGATCTTGAAGTCAAGGAGAACTACAGTTTTACATTCCAATTAAATATGGCTGAACACATCAAAATCATCCAGTCCGAATTCTTGAACTTAAATTTTTTCGACAAAACCATTCAAGAGCATAATATTTATTCTCCTTTAGTTCATTTGTTTTTATCAATGCTTCCGCTTCATAGCGATGATCGTCATCGGCAAAGTGCTTTGCTGGCTAACGCTTTACGGATGTATGTGGAGTTTCTAAAATTTAAGAAATGACGATTGTAATACCGATGGCAGGCTTGAGTAGCCGATTTACGCAAGAAGGCTTTACCCTACCTAAGTACATGCTGTACCTTAAAAACTACAGTTTGTTTTACCTCTCTATGGAAGGGTTTAAAGAATTTTTCAATGTTTTTGAATTTGTTTTCGTTACCCGAAAAATCTACGAGAGCAAACGGTTCATCGAGGAGGAATGTAAGCTTTTAGGTATCCATAAGTTTCAAGTGATTGAATTGAATGATGTGACTTCTGGTCAGGCGGAAACGGTTCATTTGGGACTTGTAGCGGCCGAAGTCGATTCAGTTTCAGAGCTATTGATACACAACATTGACACGTTCAAAAAATCCTACTCCATTCCGAAAGAAATTTCAGAAATGGATGGCTGTCTCGAGGTTTTTCAAGGAGAAGGCAACAATTGGTCTTATGCAAAAACGGAGGGTGAATATTCGTCGAGGGTGGTTGAAACAGCTGAGAAGAAGCAAATATCAAAATACTGTTCTACGGGTCTCTATTACTTCAAAAGAGTAGATTTGTTTCAGAAAGCTTATCGTAGTTATTATCAAGCGGTTTCGTTGGAGAAGTATATCGCGCCAGTTTATAATCACCTTATTGAGCAGAACTATTCCATACACATCAACGTCATTTCCAGGGCGGATGTGGTTTTTTGTGGGGTTCCTCAGGAGTATTATGAACAGCTGGCTTTGAGAATGTCGCAGTAAATCGAAAAGATTCCGATCACCAGAGGTGAAAGTGTCTTTTGCTGCATTCGATTCGTTGGAAATACGCTGCGGGTTTGTTCGATTCAAAAAGGCTCTATTGAAAGGGGGGACGAAATAATCTATGATTTGCGTGATTCGATCCGTCTATGAATGAGCAACTTAACTGGAGGGTCAAAAAATAGTTAATACATGAAGGTCATTTTCTCGATACTGGTGCATGAGAAGCTAGATGTCGTCTTGAATCAAATTTCGAATTTCAGAAAATTCAATCCGAAATGCCTCATAATTGTTCATTTGTCCCGTTCATTCAGGGCCGATTTGCGTGGTGAAATCGAGAAGATGAGTGCTTTAGATCACGTAATCATAAACAACAAATCGATCAGGACGGGTCATGGTGATAATTCGCAGTTCTATGCACATTTTTCAAATTTGCTATTGCTAAAAAAGAATAGAGTTGTGTTTGACTACGTTTGTTTTCATGCCAGTAATGACATGTTTGTGAAGCATGGGTTAGCAGATTACATAAGTAATTTTGAAACAGGTTTTGCTTTTTTTAAGGTGAGAAGTACTTGGTATCAGGGCAGACATGCACGAAAAGACCGGGTATTGCTAAAAGCGCTCAATAAATTGGATTTAGATGTCGAGTCAATAAAAGGATCTCAGTTGGAAGGTTCATTTATGTGTTACGATGTCTGCGAAAAATTCATTGCTTTGATATCAAAGAATCGGTTGAACCGAAATTCGCGTATCCGCGAATTGATAGGGGTAATCCGTGATTTTAATAAAAAAAAGAACTTATTCTTCCCTGTCCTGTCTGAAGGAATGTTCTATGCCAAGGAAGAGGTTTATTTTCCTACTTTTTCTTATTTGTTTTCAACGAAAAACGGCAATCCTTATGTATTCATCAATTGGGAGAATGAGCTCAGGGTTACGGAAGCAGATATCTTGAGGATAATTGATGCCGATTACAAAGAGATGAAAACTGCGAATTTTGCGGTAAAACGGGTGGAAAGGGATATGAATGATCCCATTCGGACGTTTATTAATTCTCTACCGTAGTTTTGTTCTGGTCGAGCAAATGCTCAAGGTTGCTAACCCAAAACAATTCCGCAGGGTTAAGGCCAACGGAACCCTGATGAATCATTAATCAGATTGCCTCTCCATCCTGGATGCGGATATTCTGCCATTAGTCGCGGGCTGCAAATGAATATTGAGCAGATCAAACCCTCAAAGCGATGCGTGAACGGGGTGACGGATTGCTTCCGCTTTGAGTCTTTTTTTCCTTTCTCGTGTATCCAGTCGGCTCGAAGTATATCGGTTACTTTCCGATGCAGAAATTGCTAAAGATGTGGTCTAATATATCTTCGGGATCGATGGCCCCTGTGATGGTTCCGAGGTGATGCAACGCTTGTCTGACGTCGCTCGCGACTAAGTCGCCCGGTACCTGATTGCTGAGACCGATCCGTGTCGCTTCGAGTGCAAGTTTTGTCGAGACCAATGCTTCATAGTGCCGCAAATTGGTCACGACAATGGAGTCGTTATCGTATTGCCCGCGTGCTCGATCGAGCAGCCAGGCTTTGATTTCGGAAATGCCTTTGCCCTCTTGGGCACTGATATGAAAGCTTCTAACATTCTGCACAGACCTGTCGGGTGCGGGCATCGCATCGGTTTTATTCCAGACCAAGGCAAGGGTCGTGTCTGAGTCAACATTCAATTCAGCTAGCCGGTCTTCCGGATTGATCGCCGCGTCGCACGTAGTATCCATGAGATAGAGCACAACGGCTGCGGATTGCGCCTTGTTCAAAGCCCGTCGAATGCCTTCCGATTCGATGGCGTCGTTGGTTTCGCGAATCCCAGCGGTATCGATGAACCGAAACTTGATGCCTTCCATGACGCAGGTGTCTTCCACCGTATCGCGCGTCGTCCCCGGTGTTGCACTTACAATGGCGCGATCATCGCCGAGAAGAGCATTCAGCAAGGTGGATTTCCCGCGATTGGGAGCGCCCAATATGGCAACCGGAACACCTTCCCGAATGGCATTTCCATGCCGAAAAGAGTCGGCCAGGCGGCTGATCCTCTCCAGCAATTCGGCCAGCAGCGCATCGAATTTTTCGCGATCCGCGAATTCCACATCTTCTTCCGCAAAGTCCAATTCGAGTTCGAGGAGCCCGGCAAAACCGATGAGTTCTTCACGCAAAG